>JAEYYJ010000211.1 GCA_023430845.1 Pseudomonadota bacterium | reverse complement strand
CAGTATGCGTGGTTTAGCCGCAACATAAGCCTGGTATCTCTGCAACAGACATGACCATTCCGATCATCGAACGCGCCGGTCCGCTTCTCAGCCGCTACCGCGTCCTCCTCTGCGACGTCTGGGGTGTCGTCCACGATGGCATCACCGCTTATCCCGGTGCCAACGAGGCTCTGCCTCGCTTCAGGCGGGCCGGTGGGATCGTCGTGCTCGTCTCGAATGCCCCGCGGCCCGGCCCCTCGGTCGCCCGCCTTCTTGACGAGAAGTCGGTCGTCCGAGAGACCTGGGATGCGATCGTCACGTCCGGGGATATCGCGCTGAGCCACATCGCCGAGGCCGGCTACAAGCGCCTCTACCGCATTGGTCCGGAGCCCCGCGACAGCGCTTTTTTCGACGGTCTGCCGGGGCCGCACGTAACGATCGAAGATGCGGAAGCAATCGTTTGCACGGGCCTCAACCGTGACCGGCACGAGCAGCCCGAAGCCTACCTCCCCCTGCTCGAGGAGGCCCTCGCGCGCAACTTGCCGTTCGTCTGTGCCAACCCCGACCTCGCCGTTCACGTCGGGGCGGACCTCCTGCCATGCGCGGGCGCCATCGCCGCTCTTTATGAGGCCCGGGGGGGTACGGTCTTCTGGGCAGGCAAGCCTCACCCCGTCGCCTATCGGACCGGGCTTGCGCGCGCCGCCGAGCTGGCGGGCGGCCCGCTCGATCGGTCCCAAGTTCTCGCCATTGGCGATGCCGTGCGCACGGATCTCGCAGCAGCGGCGGGTGCGGGTGTGGACTCGCTCCTCATTGCCGGTGGCTTACATCGCGACGAAGTCATGACCGGCGGCGCGATCGACCCGGTTCGGCTGGCCAGTCTGCTCGCACCCCCTGCGCCGCGTCCGGTCGCCGCGATGCTTCATCTCGCATGGTGAATGGGGCGCCACCCGCCTGAACAATCCGCAGCGATATCGCAGACCGACGGATGCACGCCTCCACACGGCGTGCTAACAGTCGCTGTTTCCATCAGATAGAGCCTACTGGGCGCCCGCCCGCCCGGCCGGAGCTGGAGATCCTACTGAATGCGCATCAGCAGATTCTTCATCGACAGGCCGATTTTCGCCGCGGTCGTTTCGCTCTTCATCACGATTGTCGGCGGCATTGCCTATCTGGCGCTTCCCGTCACGCAGTTCCCTGAGATTTCCCCGCCGACGATCACGGTTGCCGCCACGTATCCCGGTGCCGGCGCGCAAACGGTCGCCGATACGGTCGCCGCCGTCATCGAGCAGGAGATCAACGGCGTCGACGGTATGATCTACATGTACTCGCAGTCGACGCAGCAGGGCACGCTGTCGATCACCGTCACCTTCGAAGTCGGCTTCGACATCGACAAAGCGCAGGTGCTTGTCCAGAACCGTGTCGCGGCCGCAGAGACCCGCCTGCCCGAGGAGGTCCGCCGACAAGGTGTGCAGGTCCGCAAGAACTCGCCCGACCTTCTCCTGGTCGTGCACATGGTGTCGCCGGATCTCACCTACGACCAAGTCTATATCTCCAACTACGCGCTGCTGAACGTCCGTGATGTGCTCGCCCGCATTCCCGGCGTCGGCGAGGTCAATGCCTTCGGTGCGCGCGAGTATTCGATGCGCGTCTGGCTCGATCCCGAGCGCATTGCCGCCCTGAACCTGACGGCCGAGGAAATCCTGGCCGCCTTGCGCCAGCAGAACGTGCAGGTCGCGGGAGGCGCGATCGGCGAGCCGCCGATGCCGAACCAGGGCGCCTTCGAGCAGTCCCTCCAGCTTCGCGGTCGCCTTATCGAAGCTCGTGAGTTCGAGGAGATCGTGATCAAGACTGGGGCTGACGGGCGCACCGTCAAGCTCCGCGACGTCGCCCGCGTCGAGCTTGGCGCCATCTCGTACAACACGTACGGGTACATGGACAGCGTGCCTGCGACCGTGCTTGCCGTGACGCAGGCGCCTGGCAGCGACGCGCTCAAAACGGCGCGCGTCGTGAAGGATACCATGGCGCAGATTGCGCCGAATTTCCCGCGCGGGCTCGAATACAAGATCGTTTACAACCCGACGGAGTTCATCGAGGTCTCGATCAAGGCGTTGATGCTCACGATCCTGGAGGCGATCGGGCTCGTCGTCCTCGTGATCATCATCTTCCTGCAGACGTGGCGGGCGACGCTGGTGCCATTGCTCGCCATTCCGATCTCTCTGATCGGCACGTGCTCGATCATGCTGGCGCTCGGGTACTCCATCAATTCGCTCACGCTTTTCGGCCTCGTCCTCTGTGTCGGCATAGTTGTCGACGACGCCATCGTCGTCGTTGAGAACGTTGAGCGGCGATTACGCGAGGGGCTCTCGCCCATGGAGGCCGCTCGCGCCACCATGGACGAAGTGGGCGCGGCGCTGATCGCGATCTTGCTCGTGCTCGTCGCGGTGTTCGTCCCTTCGGCCTTTATCGGTGGCATCACGGGGGCCTTCTTCCGGCAGTTCGCCGTTACGATCGCTACCGCGACGATCATCTCAGTCTTCGTTTCCCTGACGCTTTCTCCGGCCCTGTGCGCCCGCCTCTTCAAGCCGCACGAGGATCACGACGCCGCCGAGCACCGCCGCAAGTCGTTCGTCGAGACGATCATGTGGCCGGTGCACGCGGGTTTCCGTCTTTTCAACCGCGGGTTCAGCGCGCTGGAGCGCGGCTACGCCCGATATGTGCGCGGCCTCGCGTGGGCTTCGCCCATCATGCTGATCATCTACGCGGGCCTCATGGCCGGCGCGGTCATGCTCGTCATGGTGACACCCACGGGCTTCATTCCAGCGACCGATCGCGGCATCATCACCATTTCGATGACATTGCCGCCAGGCGCTTCGGTGGAGCGCTCCAACGAGGTGTTCCAGCAGGCCAACGAGATCATCCTCTCGACGCCGGGCTTCAAGCACACATCGGGCTTCGTCGGCCGTTCTGGCGCGACGTTCACGAACTCGTCGAATGCCGCCGCACTTTTCAGCGTACTGGAGGATCATGACGAGCGCGATCGCCTCGGATTGACGATCGAGTCCATGACCTCCGAGGTTCGCAAGCGTCTTGGCGAGATCAAGGATGCGCAGGTGCTCGTCTTCGTCCCGCCCGCAGTTCGCGGCATGGGTAACGCGAGCGGCTTCTCCATGCGCCTACAGGATCGCCAAGCGCTCGGTTCCGCCGCGCTTTACAAGGCCTCACAGGATCTCATCGAAGCCGCGCGCAAGGATCCGCGCATCACGAACATCTTCACGACTTTCCAGATCTCGACGCCGCAGGTGTTCGTCGACGTGGATCGCGTCAAGGCGCAGATGCTGCGTGTGCCTGTCGGTAGCATATTCGAGGCGCTGCGCGTCTACATGGGCTCGGCCTACGTCAACGACTTCAATATGTTCGGGCGACCGTACCGGCTTGTCGTGCAGGCGGACGCGAGTTTCCGCGCCAACCCGGAGAACGTCTCTCGCATTCGCGTGCGTAATGCCGATGGTCAGATGGTGCCGCTCGGCTCGCTCGTCACCTTCCGCGAGATCTCGGGGCCGGAGCGCGTGCCGCGCTACAACCTTTTCCCGACCGTCGAGGTGAACGGCTCCGCTGCCACGGGCATCTCTTCCGGGCAGGCGCTCGACATCATGCAGCGCATTGCCGCCGATACCCTGCCGCCCGGGGTTACATTCGAGTGGACAGACCTTTCCTTCCAGGAGAAGAGGGCGGGTCGTACGGGCTACTTCATCTTCGCGCTATCCGTGCTGTTCGTGTTCCTTGCGCTTTCGGCGCAGTACGAGAGCTGGGCGCTGCCCTTCTCGATCATCCTGATCGTGCCCATGTGCCTGCTCGCGGCGACCTTCGGCGTCTGGTGGGAAGGGAAGGACATCAACATCCTGACGCAGATATCCTTCGTGGTGTTGATCGGCCTCGCGTCGAAGAACGCCATTCTCATCGTCGAATTTGCGCGGCAGCAGGAGGAGATGGGCAAGGACATCGTGACGGCCACGGTCGAAGCGTGCCGTATGCGCTTGCGGCCCATCGTCATGACCTCGCTCGCGTTCACGCTCGGCGTCGTGCCGCTCTATCTGGCGACCGGCGCGGGCTATGAAATGCGTCAGGCGCTGGGTATTGCCGTCTTCTGGGGCATGATTGGCGTTACGCTCTTCGGTCTCATCTTCACGCCGGTCTTCTATATCGTCATCCGCAGGCTTACGGAGTGGCGTCGCGGCCGGCGCGCGCGACGTCGCGAGCATGCAGCAGCGTCTCCGGCGCCTGCCGAGTGAGGTTCGCATTCGGCGATCGAACCAATGCCGCGCGTGACTGATCTTCCGATCGAGGACGTGCTGCCGGAGATCACAGCAGCCCTCTCCGGTGGCACTTCCGCCGTGCTCGTTGCGCCGCCGGGCGCCGGCAAGACAACACGTGTGCCACTCGCGCTGCTCGGCGCGCCGTGGCTCGCGGATCGCAAGATCCTCGTATTGGAGCCGCGCCGCCTTGCGGCAAGAGCTGCCGCCGAGCGCATGTCCACGCTCCTCGGTGAGAAGGTTGGCGACCGCGTCGGTTTGCGTGCGCGCCTCGATACGCGCGTCGGCCCCCGAACGCGGATCGAAGTCGTCACCGAAGGCGTCTTCACGCGCCTGATCCTCGCCGATCCTGAGCTTACGGGCGTCGGCGCCATCCTGTTCGACGAGTTCCACGAGCGTTCGCTCGATGCCGATCTCGGTCTGGCGCTGGCGCTCGATGCACGTGCGGGGCTGCGAGAAGATCTTCGCATTCTCGTCATGTCCGCGACGCTCGACGGCGCGCGTGTGGCCAATCTGCTTGGGCCCGGTGTACCCGTCATCACCAGCGAAGGGCGTGCTTTTCCCGTCGAGACGCGCTATCTCGGCCAGGGTGCGGGCACGCGCATCGAGGATCGCCTCGCGGAGGCGGTTCGGCGCGTGCTTGCCAACGAAGCCGGCTCCATCCTCGTATTCCTGCCCGGGCAAGGCGAGATCGCGCGCACGGCCGAGCGGCTCGATGCGAACACGCTTCCGCTGGATACCGATCTGGTTCAGCTTTTCGGCGCTCTCGACAGTCGCACGCAGGCGCGCGCCATCGAGCCGGCACCACCCGGACGACGCAAGGTCGTCCTCGCCACATCGATCGCGGAGACGTCCATTACCATCGATGGTGTGCGCGTCGTGATTGACAGCGGCCTCGAACGCGTACCGCGCTATGAGCCGGATGTCGGCATCACGCGTCTCGAAACACAGCGTGTGTCGCGCGCCTCCGCCGATCAGCGGCGCGGCCGCGCGGGCCGTACTGAGCCGGGTATCTGTCTGCGCCTATGGGACGAGCCGCAGACCGCCGGGCTCCTGCCGTTCAGGGCGCCTGAGATACGCGCCACCGATCTCTCGGGGCTTCTCCTCGATTGCGGGGCTTGGGGTGTCACCGATCCGCTCTCGCTATCCTGGCTCGATCCGCCGCCCTCGGGAGCGCTCGCGGCGGCACGCGAGGAACTCGTGACGATCGGCGCTCTCGATGCGGATAGCAAGCCGACGGAAATAGGCCACCGGCTGCGCCGTCTGCCGCTGCCGCCGAGACTCGCACGCATGATCGTCAGCGCCGCCGAGATGGGTGAAGCAAGACGCGCCGCCGAGATCGCAGCCGTCCTCGTCGAGCGCGGCATTGGCGGCAACTCGGCTGACCTCGACCAGCGGCTTTCCGCATTCGCGCGTGATCGCGGTAGGCGTGCGGACAGTATGCGTGCGCTCACACGCAATTGGGCCAAGGAGGCTGAAGGGGGCGGCCGCGCGTCGATCCGCCACGCCTCATCCACTGCAGCCCTGCTCGCGCTCGCTTATCCCGACCGCATTGCCATGGCGCGCGGCGGGCCCGGGCAGTTCCTGCTCGCGAACGGCCGCGCGGCAGCGCTCGACACAGCGGACCCGCTGGCGCTCGCTCCGTTTCTCGTCGTGGCAGAGTTGTCAGGAAGCGCCGCGCGCGCCCGCATCCTGCTCGCGGCGGCGATCGACGAAGCGGACGTGCGTGCAATCGCGGTCGATCGCATCGATGCGACCGAGAGCGTCGAATTCGAGACATCGAGCGCTGCTGTCCGCACGCGTCGAACGGAGCGGCTCGGCGCGATCATGCTCCGCTCGGAACCGCGTCCCACGAAGGCCAGTCCAGAAGTCGCGGCGCTGCTCGCACGTGGCATTGCGAAGCTCGGGATCGAGCGCCTGCCTTGGAGCCGCGCGCAGCAGCAGTTGCGCGCACGTGTGGCATTCGTTCGTGCCGCGGGAACGCCCGGAGACTGGCCCGACCTTACTGATGGTGCTCTCGCGGCGACGGCCGAAAGCTGGCTCGCGCCATTTCTCGGAGGCGCGACCTCGCTCGCGCAGATCAGTGCCGATACTCTCGGGACAGCGCTCGATGTGCTCGTGCCGTGGAATGAACGCCAGCGTCTCGAAGAACTGGCGCCGACGCACTTCACCGCACCGACCGGTAATCGCCACGCTATCGATTACGAGGGTGAAGGCGCGCCCATTCTCGCTATCCGCGTGCAGGAACTGTTCGGCCTCGCGACCCACCCGGCAATCGCGAATGGCCGGTTGCCCTTGACACTCCATCTGCTGTCGCCAGCGCATCGCCCCATCCAGATCACGCGCGACCTGCCGGGCTTCTGGGCTGGCTCGTGGGCAGATGTGCGCGCCGAGATGCGTGGCCGCTATCCCAGGCACCCCTGGCCGGAGGATCCGCGCACTGCCATGCCGACCAGTCGCGCCAAGCCGCGCGGCACCTGAACGCGGCGAAAGGCACCGCGCCACCGACGGCGAAATCGCATAAGATGCCTACCATGCAGCCGAATACTGTGAATGCTCCAACCGTTCCTGACGCGCCGCCCGACAACTGGGTGCACCGTTACGCCCCTGCATGGTTTCGCCCCTACGCGCGCCTCGCCCGCTTCGATCGGCCGATCGGCGGATGGCTCCTGCTCTTTCCGTGCTGGTGGGCGTTGGCGCTCGCCGAGCATGCCAATGGCGCGGCGTATCCCTCGATATGGTTCGCGTTTCTGTTCCTGATCGGTGCCTTCGTCATGCGCGGAGCCGGCTGCACCTATAACGACATTGTCGATCGCGACATCGATGCCGGTGTTGCGCGCACGCGCGGCCGCCCGATTCCCTCCGGCGAAGTGAGTGTGAAGGCGGCGGTAGCGTTTATGCTTCTGCAATGCCTGATCGGACTCGTCGTTCTGCTGCAGTTCAATTGGTACACGGTCGTGCTCGGCGCGTCGTCGCTGCTGCTCGTGGCGATTTATCCGTTCATGAAGCGCATCACGAACTGGCCGCAGCTTGTGCTCGGGTTGACCTTCAAGTGGGGCGCGTTGGTCGGCTGGACGGCGGCGCGAGGCGAACTCGAATGGCCCGCCATCGTGCTCTATCTCGGCTCCGTCGCCTGGACCATCGGCTACGACACCCTCTACGCCCACCAGGACAAGGAGGACGACCTCACGCTCGGCCTCGGATCGACGGCGCTCCGCTTCGACGACCGCACGAAGTTCTGGGTCAGTGGTTTTTATGCGTTCGCCATCCTTATGTGGGTGCTGGCGGCTTGGCTCAGCGGTGTCGGGTCCATTGGCATGATGGCTCTGGTGGCGGCGGCAGCCCACATGGCCTGGCAGGTGGCCACACTCGACATTTCCAATCCGACCAACTGCCTCAAGCGCTTCAAGTCGAACCGTGATCTCGGCTGGCTCGTCTTTGCCGGCTTCGTTGCGGATATGGCGCTCCGTGCAGCATGAATGGGCCGCGCACGTCGCCCTTAGCCCCAAATCGGGCTTGGCGACAATTCCTGCCATGTGTACCGACTAAGACCGTCCGACAGCCAGCTCTGAGGTGCCAGCCATGACCGACACCGCGAACCCACGTCAGCTTCTCCACCTCGTTTTCGGCGGCGAGCTGTCCGACCTCGGCAAGCACGAGTTCGCCGATCTCGATAAGCTCGACATCGTCGGCATCTACCCGAACTACGCCGAAGCCTACAAAGCCTGGAAAGCGGCCGCCCAGAAGACGGTCGACAACGCTCAGATGCGCTATTTCATCGTGCACATGCACCGCCTTCTCGACCCTGTCGAGGAGCCGCCGCCGAAGGCGTGACGCCTACTGCGGGCAGCAGCCATCCCGTCGCCGCCTTGCATCATGCCGCGCGTGGGGCTAGCAGTAGCGCCGATCCTTTCAGCATCAAGAAAAGTAAGGGCGGTTCCCCATGGCGACGCACAATCTGCTCCTCCTGCCCGGCGACGGTATTGGCCCCGAGGTCATGGCCGAGGTCGACCGCTTCATCTCATTCCTCGCCAAGAAGTCCAAGGCCGAGTTCCGTGTCGAGCAGGCGCTCTGCGGCGGCTGCTCCATTGATAAGCACGGCACCCCGCTGACCGAGGAAGTCCTCGCCAAGGCCAAGGCCGCCGATGCCATCATTTTCGGCTCGGTCGGCGGGCCCAAGTGGGACAAGGTCGCCTACGAGATTCGCCCCGAGGCAGGCCTGCTACGGCTCCGGAAGGAACTCGACCTTTTCGCCAATCTCCGTCCCGCCATTTGCTATCCGGCGCTCGCGGAAGCTTCGAGCCTCAAGCGTGAGCTCGTCGAAGGCCTCGACATCCTCATTCTGCGCGAGCTGACGGGTGGCACGTATTTCGGCGAGCCCAAGGAGATCGTGACGCTCGAGAACGGCCAGAAGCGCGCCGTCGATACAACCGTGTATCAGACGTACGAGATCGAGCGCATTGCCCGTGTGGCATTCGACCTTGCGCGCAAGCGCAGCAACAAGGTGCACTCCGCCGAGAAGCGCAACGTCATGAAGACGGGCGTGCTGTGGAACCAGGTCGTGACGGCCGTGCATCAGGCCGAGGCCAAGGACGTCGAGCTTCAGCACATTCTCGCCGATGCTTGCGCCATGCAGCTCGTGCGCAATCCGAAGCAGTTTGACGTGATCGTTTGCGACAACCTCTTCGGCGATATGCTCTCGGACGAGGCGGCGATGCTCGCCGGTTCGCTCGGAATGCTGCCCTCGGCATCGCTCGGCGCGCCCGATCCCAAGACCGGCATTCCCAAGGCCCTCTACGAGCCGATCCATGGCTCCGCGCCGGACATTGCCGGCAAGGGCATTGCCAATCCGATCGCGCAGCTTGCATCGTTCGGCATGGCCATGCGTTACTCGTGCAACATGGTCAAGGAGGCGGATCTGCTCGACAAGGCGATCGCCAATACGCTCGCCCAGGGCTACCGCACGGCCGATATCATGCAGCCGAATATGCGCAGCGTCGGCACGACCGAGATGGGCAAGGCCATCGTCACCGAGATGGAGCGCCTGATCGGCTAGCTGCGATAAGGAGGAAGGAGGCCTGATGCCGTCATCGATCCGTCCTCTGCTTTCGACCTCTGGCACGGATTGGGCGGCGGCGACGCTGCCTGCCGTCCCAGATCGCCAGAACTGGCGTGACATCTTCTATACCGCGCGCGATGGGCTCAGGCTCTACGCGCGCCACTATCCGGCCCCCGGCTCGACGCGCCGCCCAGTGCTGTGCCTCGCGGGGCTCACGCGCAACAGCCGCGATTTCCACCACCTCGCCAGCGTTCTCTCGAGTCCGGACCTTCCGACGTCCCGCCACGTCTATGCCATCGACTATCGCGGGCGCGGACGGTCGGCCTACGATCCCGACTGGCAGAACTATCAGGTCATGAACGAGCTGCTCGATACGCTCGATTTCATGACCATCGAGGGCTTGAGCGACACGGCAATTGTCGGCACGTCGCGCGGCGGCATCCTGGCCATGATTATGGCGGCGGTACGCCCAGGCAATATGGGCGCCGTGGTTCTCAATGACATCGGCCCGCTCATCGAGCGCGAAGGATTGCTCAGGATCGTCAGCTACGTCGGGCGCATCCCATTGCCGGCGACGTGGACCGAAGCCGGTGAACTCGTTCGCTCCATGGCGCAGCGTCACTTTCCTGCCGTACCGAGCGACATGTGGGAGGACATCGCGCGCCAGCAGTACAACGAGGATGGCAGCCGACCGGCACCGGGCTATGACGAGGAGCTCAATCGGACAGCCTCGATCCTGGATGGGCCGCTGCCCGAGCTCTGGCCGCAGTTCAAGGCCCTCGCGCGTGTGCCGGTGCTGACGCTTCGCGGTGAGCTCTCGGATATCCTGAGCGCAGCGACGGCCGAGCGCATGCAGCGCGAGCACCCGAACATGACGCTGCTCACGGTTCCGGGGCAGGGACACGCACCCTTGCTGCGCGACGAACCGAGCATCCAGGCCATCGTCGATTTCCTCGCCCGCACCGACGCCACGTGGGCAGGCCGCCATCTCGGCTGAGGCGGTGCATCCTTAATGAGATTCACCGGGGGATAGCGTCGGCGACGAGCTTTACATGGCACGGCCAACTACCCAGCATAACTCCGGTTTCTGTACGCGGAGGCGTGTGCGATGGGCGGGCGTGGTTCCAGAATTCAGAAGGCGTCGCTTTCCGCGCTGCACTATGCCGGCATCGACAGCCTGGCCGCAGGTCTGAGCCGCGGAACAGGTGCGATCTTCGCGCTTCATCACGTGTCGCCAGCGACGCCCATGGCCTTTGCGCCGAACCGCCACCTCGAAGTCACGCCGGAGTTCCTGGATCGCACCATCCGCCTCGTCAGTGAGCGCGGTTACGATGTGGTCTCGCTCGACGATGCACGCACGCGCCTCGCCGAGAGCGAGTTCGCCCGCCCCTTCGTCTGCTTCACGTTCGACGATGGCTATCGCGATGTGCTCGAGAACGCCTATCCGGTCTTCCAGCGGTATCAGCAGCCTTTTGCGGTCTATATCGCGAGTGATTTTGCGGACGGGCATGGGAACATCTGGTGGCGTGCGCTCGAGAATCTCGTGCGGAACGTCGATGGCATCGAGCTCAAAATTGAGGGCACGCTCCAGCATTTCTCGTGCAAGCGTCCGGCCGCAAAAACGCGTGTCTTCACGGCCATCCACCGATGGCTCAGGCGGCAGCCCGAGCCCGATGCCCGTGAGATCGTTGCTGATCTATGCCGCCGCCACGAGATCGATGTCAGCGGGCTCTGTGGCGAGCTGGCCATGAACTGGGCAGAGATCCGCGAACTCGCGCGAGATCCGCTTGTCACCATTGGCGCGCATACGCGCCGCCATGTGCCCTTAGGACCGCTTTCCTATGCGGAGGCACGTGCCGAAATTGCCGAGAGCTGCGCGCGCGTCGAGCGCGAGACCGGACGTCCATGCCGTCACTTCAGCTTCCCGGACGGCGGCGTCGGCCTGAGGGATTTCGAGCTTGCCCGCGAGGCTGGTCTCGCGACGGCGGTGACATCGCAAAGCGGCCTTCTGAAGCCGCGTCATGCTTCTGCAATGGATGCGCTTCCGCGCATAGCCCTCAGCGGCGATCTCCAGAAGCCGCACTATGTGAAAGTGCTGCTTTCCGGTGCGCCTTTTGCTCTGGACAGCCCGAGCCGGTGGTCGGGCCTGCGCCGCCCGTCCGCGTCCTCAGCCTGAGGGAATAGTCGTACACTTTGCTCGTTAGTCCCTGTGCGACAGTATTGTCGTGAACAGACGGCTTGTTCCGGCGGGGTGTTCATGTCAATTGTCGCGCGCCGACCGGCCAAGAAAGTCAGTCGCTGCAGGAGTGCTCGAGAGCGATGGCGCAGACAGTCATTTGTGCGAAGTGGGGCACTCGGTATCCCTCGGCGTATGTGAACTGTCTGTGGTCGATGATCCGACGGAATACGAAACGAGATACGCGGCTCGTTTGCTACACCGATGACGCGACCGGTATCCACCCGGATGTCGCCACCTACCCGATGCCGACGGTGCCGATTCCTTCGCGCAAGGCCAACTATCCTTGGCGCAAGATTTCGCTCTGGCAAGAACAGCTCGAAGGCATCTCCGGGGACGTGCTGTTCCTCGACCTCGATGTCGTCGTGACGGGTTCGATCGACGAGTTCTTCGACTACAAGCCCGAGGCGACCTTCTGCGTCATCGAGAATTGGACGCAGATGGGATCGAAGATTGGCAATACGTCTGTCTATCGCTTTCGCGTCGGATCGCACGCCTATCTCTTCGAGACGCTGGCAGCCGATCCCATGGGCGTCACGGAACGCTTTCCCAACAGCCAGACGTACATATCGCGCTCCATCAAGAGCATCGAGTTCTGGCCGGCGCCATGGTGTGTCAGCTTCAAGCACACGCTCATGCCGCGGTGGCCGCTCAATTTCCTCATGACGACGAGGTTGCCGGCGGAGACCAAGGTCGTCTGCTTTACAGGCAAGCCTGATCCGGATGAAGCGCGCGACGGCGCCTGGCCCACGAAGCGCTGGTATGAGAAGGCGTACAAATTCGTGCGGCCGACGCCCTGGATCGCGGCGCATTGGCGCGAAGATTGATGTCTTCCCGCGATTGGCCAGCTTTCACTGCGCTTCGGGCGGCGACGCATACATCCATTTGATGAGAACACCAGCTGGGAAGATCCACGCGATGCCGGCGATCGCGTAGAAAATCAGCTCCACGAGCTTGCCCGCTCCCGGCAGAACGGATGCTGCCGCCAGCATCACGATCAGCGAGTAGATAATCAGGACGACGAGCAGAAGTACCGTCCCGAGGAGCTTTCGTGTGCGTGCGCGCATGGTTGTCCGTCAGTCAAAAACGATCATTTGCCGCACGACGGCGGCATCTGCGAGCCGGTCGAAGCCCTCATTGACCTCGTCGAGCTTGATCAGGGCGCTGCGAAGCCGGTCCACGGGCAGCTTTCGGTCCTTGTAGAGGTTTATGTAGCGCGGCACGTCGCGCGCGATGACGCATCCGCCCATGTAGCTGCCCTTCACCGTGCGGCCGTCCTGGACCATCTGATAGTGGTTGACCGGGAACTGCGCCGTCGCGGGTGAAAGGCCGGCGGATACCGTCTGTCCGCCGCGCACTGTGATCTTGTAGGCAAGCTCCATGG
>JAEYYJ010000146.1 GCA_023430845.1 Pseudomonadota bacterium | reverse complement strand
GCGCGCTTCATGTGCAGACCGGCCATCGAGGCGAGATGCTTGCCGACCGGCACCGAACCGGTGAACGAGATCTTGCGGATCGACGGATGCGGGATCAGGTACTCGGAGATCTCCGCCGGCACGCCATAAACGAGATTGAGCACGCCCGCGGGAACGCCCGCATCATGGAAGCAGCGCACGAGGCCGATCGGCGAGCCTGGCGTCTCCTCCGGGCACTTCAGGATGATCGAGCAGCCGGCTGCCAGCGAAGCCGCGATCTTGCGCACGGCCTGCGTGACGGGGAAGTTCCACGGCGCGAAACCAGCGGTGACGCCGATCGGCTCCTGGATGATCATGTTGCGCACGCCATCGGCGCGCGCCGGGATGATGCGGCCGTAGGCGCGCTTTCCTTCCTCGGCGAACCAGTCGATGACGTCGGCGCCTGACATCACTTCCATCTTGGCTTCGGCGAGGATCTTGCCCTGCTCCATGGTGAGCACGCGCGCGATGTCATCGGCGCGCTCGCGCACGAGGTTCGCCGCCTTGCGCAGGATGCCCGAGCGCTCGAAAGCCGAAACCTTACGCCAGGTCGCGAAGCCCTTCTCAGCTGCCTTGATCGCCTTGTCGAGATCGGGACGACCGGCGAAACCCAGCGTCGCCAGGGCTGTATTCTTCGCGGGGTTCATGACCTCCTGCGACTTGCCCGACGTCGGCTGAACCCACTGTCCATCGATATAGTGATTGAGCGTTTCGTAAGCGGTCATGATTGCTCCTTCAGGGCAACGCGATATATATGGCCTGACATAGCGGTTCGGGATGCTTCCAGGCAAGGAGTATCCCGGTTTTCGGCGCCGGAATAGCGCAGGTCAGGCCTGACCGGCCCGCACGGGTCTCGCCTCTTACGGACGGTCGTCGAGTTCATAAAGCTCATCGGGCACGATGACCAGCCCGAACGCCAGACGAATGGCCACCGCGAGCACGAGAATGGCTAGAAGCGCTCTAAGCTGCTCGGCCTTCAGACGCTGGCTTGCCCTGACGCCGTACTGTGCGCCGAAGACGCCGGCGATCATGAGCGGCGCAGCCAGGAGCAGATCCACCGAGTAATTCGTCGTCGCCTGCAGCAGCGTTGCAAAGGCGGTGATGAAGACGACCTGAAACTGCGATGTACCGATGACGACGCGCGTCGGCACGCGCAGCAGGTAGATCAGCGCCGGCACGAGCATGAAGCCGCCGCCGACTCCCATGATGGCCGTCAGCAAGCCAACGGCGGCGCCAATGAGCACCGGCGGTATCGCACTCATGTAGAGCTTGGCGGTCTGGAAGCGCAGCTTCACGGGCAGGCGCTGCACCCAGATGTGCTGGCCACCGCGGCGGCTCGACGCTTTCACCGGGCCTGCCGTCTGGCGAATCGTGCGAATGCTCTCGACAAGCATGAGCCCGCCGACCGTGCCGAGCAGGAGCACGTAGGCCATGGCAATGAAGAAATCGAGCTGACCGGCGGCCTTGAGTACGCGCTGGAACAGGATGCCGGCGGTCGCGCCCACAACGCCGCCGGCTATGAGCAGCAATCCCATGCGGAGATCGACGTTGCCGCGCTGCCAATGTGCGACGGCGCCCGAGACGGACGAGGCCACGACCTGGCTCGCACCCGTTCCGACGGCGATGGCAGGCGGGACGCCGAGGAAGATCAGGAACGGCGTCGTAATGAACCCGCCGCCGATGCCGAACATGCCCGAGAGAAAGCCGACCACGAGCCCGAGCGCGATCAGCACATGCAGGCCGATGGCGAGTTCAGCGATCGGAAGGTAGACGCTCATGCGCGCTTGGCCTTCGAGGTGAGAGCGCGGGTGGAAGTCGGTGCATACGCTCGAAGTGGGCAGATCCCTCTGTGGTGCAGCGTCGCGCCTGGAGGAGGATCGCCCGGAATTCACTCAGCCAATACCAGTCCGCACAACGCAGCGCCAACACCGACCGTTGCACGTGTGGAAAACGCGCGCGATAACAATCACGATCCATGAGCTTCGGAGATGCCAATGACCGTGCGCCCGCGCCGCAGCGTCCTCTACATGCCGGGTGCCAATGCCCGCGCCCTCGAAAAGGCCAAGACTTTGCCGGCCGATGTCCTGATCCTCGATCTCGAGGATGCGGTCGCGCCCGACGCCAAGGCCGAGGCGCGCACCCGCGTGACCGATGCGGTGAAGGCCGGCGGCTATGGCCCGCGCGAACTGGTGATCCGCGTGAACGGCCTCGACACGCCCTGGGGCGGCGAGGACCTCAAGGCTGCCGTGGCGGCAAGCCCCGACGCCATCCTCATTCCGAAGGCCGCGAGCAGCGACGATATTGCGCGCGCCTCGGCGGCGATGCGGCAGGCCGGCGCGAGCGAGAGCATGCAGCTCTGGGCCATGATCGAGACGCCCATCGCCATCCTGAAGGCCGACGAGATCGCGGGTGCCGCGCGCCATGCGGGCTCGCGTCTCGCGGTTCTGGTGCTCGGTCTCAACGATCTCATCAAGGAGACGGGTGCCATTCTCCACGGCGAGCGCACGTCGGCACTCTATTGGCTTTCGGCGGCGCTCACGGCGGCGCGCGCGCATGGGCTCACGATCCTCGACGGCGTTTATAATAACTTCCGCGATATGGACGGCTACGCGAAGGAGTGCCGACAGGGCCGGATGCTCGGCTTCGACGGCAAGACGCTCATCCATCCCGATCAAATCGCGCTCGCCAACGAGGTGTTCTCGCCGCCCGCCACCGAAGTCGAGTTTGCACGGAAGATCATCGCTGCGTTCGATCAGCCGGAGAACTGGGGTAAGGGCGTGATCAACCTAGAAGGCCGCATGGTCGAGCTGCTGCATGCGGATATGGCGCGGAAGACGGTTGCGATCGCGGATGCGATTGCGAGTCGTGGCTGAAGTCCATGATAGCGCTGAGCGCGAAAGTCGAACGCTGGCCCATCGACGGCGACTTCACCATCTCGCGCGGGGCGCGGACGGAAGCCGTTGTCGTGGTCGTCGAGGCGCAGTGTGACGGCATTCTGGGACGCGGCGAGTGCGTGCCCTATGCGCGCTATGGCGAAACCGTCGAAGGTGTCGTCGCGGCAATCGAGCGTGTGGGCGCGATCGCATCGCGCGAGGCTCTCGGCCATGCACTCCCGCCGGGCGCCGCGCGCAATGCCATCGACTGCGCGCTCTGGGACATCGAGGCGAAGAGCACCGGCCGCCGCGCGTGGGAACTCGCAGGACTTGGCGCTTACGAACCGCCGCTGACCTGCTACACGCTGAGCCTCAACACACCCGAAATCATGGCCAAGCGTGCGCGCGACGCGCAACAGCACGCACTGCTCAAGATCAAGCTCGGTGGTGGCGACGCGGACGCCGCACGCATGCGCGCCATTCGCGCTGCGCGTCCTGATGCGCGTCTCGTGGCGGATGCGAACGAAGCCTGGAAACCCGATGAGTTGGAGATGCTGCTCGCCGTTGCCGCGGAAGCGGGCTTCGAGCTCGTCGAGCAACCACTGCACGCCGATAACGATCGCGCGCTCGCGCACGTGAAGCGTCCTGTTCCCGTGTGCGCTGACGAGGCCGCGCACACGATCGAAGGTCTCGCGGCGCTGCGCGACCGCTACGATGCGGTGAATATCAAGCTCGACAAGACAGGTGGCCTGACGGGCGCACTCGCGATGTCCGCTGAAGCGCAGCGTCTCGGTTTCAAGATCATGGTCGGCTGCATGCTTGGAACCTCGCTCGCCATGGCGCCGGCAACGCTCGTCGCACAGGCCGCCGATTGGGCCGATCTCGATGGGCCGCTATTGCTCGCGCGCGATCGACCGCACGGGCTCACGTACCCCGGCTCGCGCGTCAAGCCGCCCGAGCGAGAGTTGTGGGGATGATTTTGCTGATTGGTTCAGCCGCGCTTGGGATGCTTTTCACCCGTGCCGTTCATCAAATCGCGGAGTTGCTTGGTAAGTGCAGGCCCCGTGATCTGGTTGGGTGAATAGCCCTCGGCGCCGAGAGCCCTGCGAAGCTCATCGATCGTCGTGCATTTCCGCGCTTCGGCGAGCTGGAAGGCGCGTTCCAAAGTTGTCAGATTTTGCTGCATCACGGGAAACGCGCGGGGCGGCTATTGGTTCCTTCCCTATATTCCCGATCATTTGCAGGCGCATCTGTTGGCGTTCAACGCCCTGACGGAAAATATTCGTCACCGTGTCGATAGAAGATCTTCCACGCGCTATCTTCGAAGCGATAGGCCTGCGTCACGCGCAATGTACGCTCGAACTCACGGCCATCGAGGCTGCGGATCATGTGCTCGAAATCCGCCGTCATGGCCATCGTGCCTTGCATGACAGTCGAGACGTTCTCGAGCCGCGTCAGGCGCGCGCGCACACGGCCGGTGACCCAATCCAGGCGATGACCGACTTCGGGCCAGCCCTTCTCCATGCCGCCCTGCGCGCCGAAGATCATGACGTCGGGCTTGTGCGACCAGAGTGCCTTGAAGGGTTCGCTATCGCCTTGCAGCTGCGCGGCGATCGCCTCCTCGAACGCGGCGCGAAAGCCTGCGAACTTTGCTTCCAGCTCTGCCTGCTGCATGTCCACCTCCGGTTTCAGCCACTTACGCCGCGGGACGCGAGAAAGCGTGGATTTCTGACGCGCAGCTCGGCGATCAGAAGCGTGCGTAGATCATTCGCGAGATGGCGCACCTTGCCTTCGGGCAGCGTGCCCGAGCGGATGTCGCGGGCGAGCTGAGCGGTGGAGCCTTCGCCTTCGTCGTAGAGGCTGTCGAGCAGCGTCCATTCAGCGGCTTCAACTTCCTCGGCGAGGGCACGGCGGGCGACTTCCAGCGCATTGGCGATCATGGCACCGGCATAGCGCTGCTCGGAGGGCAATGCGGGCAGCACGTCCGCGCGGAGCATTTCAGTTGCGAGATCGAGCAGAGCATCGGCATCGATGCGGCGCGTGGTCATGCGATGGTTCTCCCCGCTTCGAGCGCGGCAATGGCTTCGAGTGCGTCGAATTCCATCTCGGCGGGCATGAGGCCCGTGAGTGCGAGTTCGAGCGAACGCTCGCCGCCGGTCAGAAAGCGCTGACCCTGAAGGAGTGCGATCGCGGCCCAGCGCGCAGCGCCGAGGATCTCCCAAAAGGCGAGCTCGCTCTCGGTGATCGGCGTGTCCGATACGGCGTTGTAACCGTCGAGCAGATCGGCGCGTGTCGCGATACCACCGGCGGCCAGTGCGTCATTGCCGAAACGCCAGCAGCGCGCGCAGAACCAGCCGAGATCTTCGCGCGGATCGCCCCAGTGACAGAACTCCCAGTCGAGAATGCCTGTGAGGCGCCCGCCATCGACGAGATAGTTGCCGGTGCGGAAATCACCGTGCACGAGCGAGACCGGACGCGGCACTGGTTTGTGTGCGAGCAGCCAGGAGAGCACGTATTCGAGCGCGGGACGCGGCTCGGTGGCTTTGTCGACAGCCGCACGCATCTCGGCGACCGCAGCAGAGACCGCGTCGGGCTCGGGTAATGGCAGGAAGGCCAGCGCCTCGTGCGGCGGCCGGATCGTATGAATGCGCGCGAGCTGCGCACCGATCTCGCGTGCGAGTGCGGGACCGAATTCGCCGAGCATGGGATCGCGCGTGATGCGCCGCCCCTGGGCCGTGCCGAAGAGCAGACGCTGCACCGTGAATGGTGCTCCGATGACCGCTTTGTCCGCGCATTCCGCGATCGGTTCGGCAACGAGTACACCGGCTGCGTGCGCGGCCTTGATGCAGGCAAACTCGCGCGGACGATCGAGACTCATAGGCAACCGCGCGACGGCATCCGTGCGCAGAACCAGCGCGTGTGTGCCGGCACGTGGGCCGCCATCGATGGTCGCATCGATGCGCCAGTTCTCCTGGACGGCACCGCCGGACAGAAGATCGGCGCGCGTGATCTCGACGCGATCGGCCCCGACCGCGTGCGCGAGCCAGCGCTGAAGCGGATCGAGATTGGCGGGGTCGAGCGTGCGGGGACGGGTGTTTGCTGCCATGGTCACTCGGTCGGCAGAAGGTGGCCGCCGTCCACGGTGAGCACGCTCCCGGTCATGAAGGAGCCCGCCTCGGACGCAAGCAGCAGCAGCGGACCATCCAGCTCGCCGAGCGAGCCGAGGCGGCGCATGGGCACGTGCGCGATCAT
>JAEYYJ010000121.1 GCA_023430845.1 Pseudomonadota bacterium | reverse complement strand
CTTCAACCCAACTACCAGGAGCAGTGGCGATCCGTAGGCAATCGTCAGAACTGCAAGGACGTACCAAGCGGTCCGCCAAGATGCTGTGGTCTCAATGCTGGCCGACGCTTTGCCGTCGGCACCGGAGCCCCCGTCCATAACGCTTCCCCACTTCATGCTTGTTCTTGGCCCCAATCGTAGAGGCGAGTTTGGTTACCGCAAGACTACTATTTGGAGGACTGACCTGCTCTCCTGTCGCTGGCGTTGGTCGATTGACGATTTTCGAGATGCTTCATATACGGACGCGCGGTCGGCGGCGGGACACGTCAAGCTATTCGGAGCATGGATTGCAGATTTATTTCTCAGGGCAGTGGAATGACCAGCACTAGCCGGGGCGTGGCCGCCCTGATTGCGACCACGCTTGGCTGGGCGAGTGGCTGGGTTGGCACGAAGATCGTTCTGCAGACATGGACGCCCATGTTCTGTCGTGGGCTGGCGGGAGTCATTGCCGCACTGCTATTGGCGGCGCTGGCGAACTATCGAGGTGAGCGGCTGGCGGTACCTCCGGGCGCATGGCCACGCCTCGGTTTCGCAGCGCTGACAAATGTCTTCGCTTGGATGGGTCTTGCGGCTATCAGCCTTGTCTGGCTGACGGTCAGCGAAGCGACGCTTCTCGTCTTCACGATGCCCATCTGGTCGACGTTGATCGCATGGGGCGTGCAAGGTGAGCAGCCCAATTTGCGAGGCTTCCTCGCGCTCGGCCTGGGGTTCTCCGGTATCATCGTGCTGTTTGGTCCCAACGTCGTTTCAATTGACATGGGCAAGCTGCCGGGTATGGCCTTCGCGCTCAGTTCCGCGATCCTGTTCGCGGCCGGCGCCGTCCTCAATTCGAGGTCGCTGCCGCTACCGCCGCTTGCCTCGATTTCCTGGCAGCTGGTTCTTGGCTGCTTGCCACTGCTGATTTTAGGCATCACCATTGAGCAGCCGCGCTTGTTCGCGCTCGATGTGCCCGGCTTCTGGGCGATGATCTACATGGTCCTTGTCCCGATGGGCCTCTGCTTCATCATGTGGTTTGAGGCACTCCGACACTTGTCACCGGTGCTGGCGTCGATGGGCACACTGCTGGTGCCACTGGTCGGCACTGTGTTGGCTGCACTCGTTCTTGGAGAGCCGCTCGGTTCGCGGGAGGTCGTAGCCATGGCCCTCACGCTGACCGGAGTCTTGCTTGCTCTGTTGACACCTCGTCGCAGGCCGTCCGTTGGTCGGGGTTGATCTGTTACGGATTGACCCGCACGAAACCACTTTGATGGCAACGCGGTTCGAGCGCCGATGATCCGGCGCGTTGAATGAGCGAGACGAGTCGAGCAGTGGAGTGCCCAGTCGCGAGACCAGGAATTAAGTTGGAGCCGGGCGGCTATCGGCCAGCATCTGGTCGGGCCGGATGCCGGCGGCAGCGCGAACTACGACTGCGTGGCCAGCCGGTGAAGATTGTCGGGCAATGGGACGGCACGCTCGAGCATGCCCAAGCCATTCGGATCAATCGCGCGACCCAACTCTTCGAAGGTGGTGCGGACCCCAGGGGCGATGGCGCCGCAATCGGCTTCTAGACGGCGCGCTATGTCTCGACTTAGTACGACTATGGCTGTCGCTCACGAATGAGGTGCGACTGTCGGCGCATAGCGGAAACTGTCTCCGGACGGGTGTGAGCGCAGCTCTGTAGTCAATCCCAAGGCGGCACCGGCCCCAGGCGCGCCGCCAGAAAATCAATCGGTCGATCGTGAGTGCTAGATGTTGTGCCGCTAGCCCGGGAAGTCGCGGCGCAATCTCGCGTATACCGAATGATACGGGCGCATTGAGGCGCAATGTGCCGCGCACCTGCCCTGCCCCAAGCTGCGGCCAAGGAATTCACCAGAGATGGGATCACCGTGAACGCGTACTGCCCCGGCCTCGTAGGAACCGACATGTGGGTCGAGATCAACAAGCGGTTTGCCGAGATCACGGGCGTCCCGATCGGGGCAACCTATGAGAAGTATGTCAAGGGCATCGCCTTGGGGCGGGCGCAGACGCCGGAAGATGTCGCCGCATTCGTTTCGTTCCTGGCGGGGTCCGGACGCAGACTACATGACGGGGCAGGCGCCGTTGATCGACGGCGGACTTGTCTATCGATAGGCAATATGCGGCGACGTGCCGCCTGCCCCAAGGCAGAGTGCGGCACTCCGCGCCTCGCCCTTGCTTGGAAATGCGGTAAAGCCAGTCGGGGAATGGGTAACGCTGATCGCTAGAAACGAGCGTTGCAGCCCGCCAGTTCGCGCGTCCACGTCGACGCCGTTTGGCGGGCTGCTTCATGTCCAGCTGGTGCTCGGTGAGAGATTTGGACGGGGGCTTCGGTGCAATTCTCCGATCTCGGAGCCGTGCCGCGATGCAGAGCGCCGCAAATCGGGGGCGGATAAGATTATGAGATCGACGGAATGACTCGCGCAGAGATTGGACGTCGGCAGTTTCTTGCTGGGGGTATCACTTTTGTGGCTTTGCCGGTGGCAGGATGTGCCTCCATCGAGGCCATCCCAATTATTGATGGCAATGCTGATCTAAAAGGCAGCGCTGAGCCTCGGGATGTGCCGCCGCACGTCCGGGCAATGTACGCTGCTGTCTCAGACGAGCCGTTTCCCATTCGCGCGTCTCGCGTCGAGTTGGTCCCAGAACGCTATTGGCGTCAGGACGTGGCGGATCCGACTGGCGAAGCGCCCGGAACTGTTTTTGTCGATACGCAGAAGCGATTTCTCTATCACGTCAAGGATGGAGGCATCGCAACGCGCTATGGCGTTGGCATTGGACGTGCCGGATTCGGGTGGTCGGGCAAGGCACACATTGCGTACAAGCGCGCATGGCCCAGATGGACGCCGCCCTCCGACATGATCGCTAGAGAGCCGGAGCTGGAGAAGTACCGTCATGGCATGGCGCCAGGACCTGATAACCCGCTCGGACCGCGCACGCTCTACATTCATCAAGGCAACACGGATACGCTCTACCGCATACACGGGAATCCGGATGAGCGGACCGTTGGTCAAGCTGTGTCCAGCGGTTGTGTTCGCCTGCTACCCCAGGACATCATTCACCTCTATGGCGAGGTGCGCAGCGGGTCGACACTCCTGGTCGTTTGAATCGATACTTCGATCGAGCCTCGATCCAAGATCACTGCGCCCGTCGCGTCACCGCGTATCAGCGGCTACCCAGGTGCTCTGGTGACGTGCTCGCGGCCGAGCTTGACAATGCTCTGCGCTCCAAGGTGCAGCGTCGTATTCACCAGTTCCCGGTTGAAGTAATCCATCACTCCGGCGACGCCGCCAGCACCGCCGAGTGCAAGCGACCACCACACAGGGCGTCCGATAGCGACGGCGTTCGCGCCGAGTGCCAGCGCCTTGGCGATGTCCATGCCGCGCCTGATGCCGCTGTCCATGATGATCGGTACATCACCCTTTACTGCATCGGCAATCTTCGGCAGCACGGAGATGGAGGCGGGCGTCCCATCGAGCGCGCGGCCGCCATGGTTTGACACCTGCACGGCAGAGGCTCCCGCCTTCACAGCTGCAGCAGCATCCTCCGGTGTCGTCACGCCCTTCACCAAAACCGGAAGGCCGCTCGATTTGCGGATGAAATCGAGGTCACTCCAGCTGAGATTGGTCTTGAAGGCGTTCGGGTTGCTCTTCGGGAAGTTGCCGTAAGGCAGCCAGGGCCGGTTCCTGCCGAGACGAACATACTCATCGGATGAGCCCTGACCGATGGCGTCGATCGTGAGGATGACTGCCTTGAACCCTGCAGGTTTCACGCGCTGCAGCACTTCGCGCGATTCGCCCTCATCGACAGTCAGGTACATCTGGAACCACTTCGGCCCGGTCGAGGCCTTGCCGATGTCCTCCATGGCGGCCGTCGAGGCGCTGGAAACGCAGAGCAGGGCGCCGGAACGAGCGGCACCCTCGGCGGTCGCCAGCTCAGCTGCGGGATGGACAAGGCCATGGCTTCCCATCGGCGAAACGATCACCGGATGCGGGAGCTTCTCACCTAAGAGCGTGACGGACGTGTCGATGTCGGCCCTCACGACGCCGCCCATCCGCCGCGGCATGAAGACGTAGTCGCCGAAGGCGCGCCGGTTCTCGCGCAGCGTCCACTGGTCGCCGTTGCCGTTCGCGATGAATACGTAGACGCCCTCGGGCAGCGCGGCCTTCGCCTGCGCCTCCAGAAGGTCGATGTTGATGACCTCGAGATCCTTGTTGATGCCCTTGCGCGTGATCTGCAGGGGATCGGTCCCCGCTTCCTCTTTCACTTGGGCGTGCGCGGTCCCGAAAAAGGACCATCCGGCAGCGGTCGCCGCGACACCCGCACCGCGCTTGAGGATATCCCTGCGAGAAGACGCCATGATTACACTCCACTGTTGAAAGGGGCCGCCTCGGGTTCGGGTCGCCTACTGCGGTTTCGGCGTCATTGTGGTTTGCGCAGAGTCCAATCCCGCTACGTTTTGCGGAAGTTGTTTGAGGACGACAACCGTCGTGCCAATGCCGACACGTTCCGCCAAATCGACAACGTGGCCGTTGCGCATCCGAAAGCACCCAGACGAGGAGGCTCGACCAATGGTGCGCTCATTGTCCGTGCCGTGAATTCGATAGAGCGTGTTGCCGAGATAGAGGGCCTTCGCACCGAGTGGATTGCGAATACCTCCCGTCATCCTTTCGGGCAGGCGCGGGTCGCGCTCGCGCATCTCGGCCGGCGGGCGCCAGTCGGGCCACGCCGCCACGCGGCTGATGCTTTCGGTCCCCGTCCAGGCGAACCCCTCACGACCAACGGAGATGGGATAGACGAGCGCCTCCGTCGGAGATTGCACGAGGTAGAGCTTGCGGCCGGACGTATCGATTACAATGGTGCCGGATGCATAGTCGCTGTTGAAGGCTACGGGCTCCGGAGGAACCGAGGCTATCGCGGGGCGTGGGCCTCCCTTGAGAAGCGCAGGCGCCCGGTCAATCGCGAGGCGACGCTTGGGCGGCGCGCGCTCTCGAGACTCTGGCCGATCGTATGACGGCGCAGAATACCCTGGCTTGTTCCAAGGCATCCAGTCCATGCGGTCTTGCGCGGCTGCAGATTGCGCGACGCTCGTAAGCGTCGCGAGGACAACTAGGAACCGAAGCATCCAAACACCTTACGCGACTTCTGTGACAGGTCGTACTCTCTGACAGATCGTACGCGCGCGCGACATCGGACAAACGCGCGCGGCCGGTCAAGGTTGCGTGAAGATCGTCTGATCCAGCAATATAAGTCTGAGCTATGTAGGCGCTTTGACGGCTGGAATCTCTCGATGACTTTTGGAAGCTCTCGGTGCTTGCCTGCCCTCTTGCTGCAAGTCTCAACTAAGCTAATGTCAGCTCACACACGCCCGGCTGAGTGATAGAGATTGAACTTGCGGTACTTCTCATCTCCAGTCACTTCGGTGCCAAGCCAGTCAAGGCGGGCGAATTCCGTTCGCATATCGGATAGTTCAATTTCAGTGATAGCGACTCCGGCAAGATCGCCGTCGTATACATCGATTTCCCAGGTGAAGCCGCCATAGGGCACAAGGTGCCGCGTCTTCTCGATGATCGCCGATCAAGCCGAAACGCTCAGTCGAGCCGAAACCACCGGGAGGAAGCATTACAGTGGATCGGCGGATGGGACTAATGCGCACCGATCTTTGTTCCGCGAGGGAACGCGATCATGGCGAATCATCAGGTCTGATGATGCCGCCTTCCGTTTCCAACCTGACGAGCTGTTTCACATCCTGCCGCGTGAACTTGAGCCGCACGCCTGCTCCTAAGCCACCACCCTCATCAACGATGACAACGCCGAACGTGTCGAACGCTCGAATGATGGCTTCGGCGTCACTCTGAGATTGAACCCAGGCGCTTCCACCAGCCTCCAGAAGCGCGAGGGCGTCGACCGACAGCCCTGCGGCTTTCGCGAAATCTTCACGGCCCACCTCAACCAAGGCACGACCAGCAGCGATCAATCGGCCCGTTATGTCCATTCTCGATGTCATGCACGCCTCCATAGTTCGTAATCGTAGCTCCTGGAAAATACCGGTCATCTTTTGTGCCGCCATGTCGCGTATGCCGTGCTACGCGATCCCGCTCCGCCAGGCCGACGTGCTCTTGCAGCTACGGCAGACCCTCTCGCCTGCCCAGGCGCTTGGAAAATCCCTGCGGCAAATCAGGCAGGAGCGGATTTTCTCCTCGCTATCTCTCTCGTCTCTAAGAGGACCGAATTCCTCAGCCAGTTCTTTAGATCGATTGAGCATCTCGGACCTCCTACATAGGTTTACAAAGTCGGACGCCTGGAGCGTCGGCCATACGATTGGCCGGGGCTGCGACTACCGACGCGGCGACAAACGACCTGATCGAGCACTTTGCCAACTGCATCGCGCAGCCGGTAATCAAGCCGCCCGAGGTCCAGGATCGTCACCGTCTGGATCGTCGGGAGCATTGCTGCTGAGGCGCGCGGATCGCGGCAGGAAATCGACGACATTCACCGCGGCTCCTTGGGATGTTGCAGGCCCGACATTCGGCGGCGCGACACGCAGTACAGTCAGTTTGTGAAGGCGGCCATCATTCGCTTTCCATCTGATCGACTGCCCATTCGCAAGGCCAATGAGGGCAGCTCCGATGGGCGTAAGGATCGAAACCCTACCCTCCGAGATGTTCGCCTCTCCGGGGTAAACCAACGCGACATCGCGCGGATGGCCGCCATCGAAGGTGAACTCGACCCGTGAGCCCATGCGGACGACGCTGGAAGGCACTTTGTTGACGGGGACAACGATCGCCCGGCGCAATTCTGCGCGGAGAATGCTTGTTGCGTCCGGTGCGCTGTTTACTGCTCTCTCGGCGAGGCTCGTCAGGCGATCATACTCGACTTCATTGATGATGATGGTGGGCAATTTCCGAGAATCCGTCGGAGTCCGTGTCATTGTCGACCTCCTTTTGCGATTGCGGAGCGGGGGTGATGAATGATGCCATCACGGTGGGAATTATGCCGGGATGTCGGGGGCGCGCTGCCACCGGCCGCAACTAAAATACCGACCCGCCATTGACACCAGGGGCAACGAGCAGCGGCTCGCGGCAATCGACGTTTACAGCCAGCGCATATCGCACTTGGATAACCAACAGTCACAGCTCGACCTCCAGCGCACGCACTGCGCGCGCACACATTGAAACCATCAGTGTGTAGGGGGCACCCGAGCGGAACTTCCTGCGGCGTTTGTTAAACAGACGCGAGTCCGCCTCGGGCCAAGTCATGCTTGGCTGAGCGCGGCGACAAGGGAAGTCGGAGCTGTGACATGTAGCGTATATGGTGCCGCTGAACAGAAAATCAAGCCTACGGGCTGCGTAGAGACTGCTTCCAAAGATATTGCGCACTTCCGGCAATCAAGGTGGAGAGCGTACCTCAGGTTCGGCGAATGAGGTCTGCGCAAGGGGAGCGAACTTCGTCGCGCATCACCGAAGGCGTAACCTATGCACCAAGACATCATTGGTGATCTTCGTCGCACATTTCGCCCTTAGCTTGACTTAAGATAGAGCCGGCTTATGTTGAATTTCATGTCGCATCCTTGCACCACCGTTGTCCCGCGCCGCTGGATCAAGCATGTCTTGGCCCGGGCGGGCCGTGCTGCGCTCTAGTCAGGGCAGCGATCGACTTCTTCCCGGGTATCCTCAGCACATAGTTGGCTCCCTGCGCTGACGCATAGAGTGCGCTAGCGACGGTCGAGCTGCGGCTCACTTTGCGACAACGATGAGCGCAAGCTACCGCGCAACCGCTCGTTGATCGCGGTGGGTTTGGCCTGCGTCCATTGCCAAAGGACGAACATTCGCCCGCTGGGATAGCAGCTCCGCCTCAGTATGGAGCCAGCAACGCGTCAGCCCGGCGTCCCCCTGACATCACCAACAGGCTTTCGCCTTCCTCCCGAAGCCGGTGCCCATCGCCCGGTTGACGACGCGGTGAAGCGATCAGCCGTAATGCAAACGGAGTGAACTTATGCGCAAACGCAAGGGTAAAGGCCACAACCTGCCCGTACCGGCACGGCATTTCTCCTACGAAGGTCGCAAGAATACCAAGCGCGAGAAAAAGCAGACACCGAGATAGGCAGAGTTTCAACGCTCGGGCCACAACGGGCGCCGTGCACGCTGCGTGCATTCGCATCGTATTGAGGTCGACGACGCGTTTGAAACCGTGGAGAAGATCGGCATCTTATCCTCCGACATCAGGCCCCTGAGACCGGACGCAGTCGGCGGTGCTCCTAGCGCCGCCGACTGCAAGGGTGCCGCGACTGTCGTCGGCGTCCTGATCGAGGTGCCGTGGATGCTGAGCGTGGTGAAGATCGTCAACCAAACCCGCCCTGGTATAAAGCCGGCGCAGCGGTGAAACGCAGCAATAGTTCCGCACTGCGCTCGTGATCGCTCAGGCGCGGTGGCGGCACAAATCAGGACAACGAGCGTGATCTGCTCGCCTCGATCGCGAGCGCCGCTTGCACGGTGCGTTGCCGAATCCACCTGTTGGCAGGATTCTCCTGTTGCCGCCGATGCCAGTAGAGGCACCAATCAAAAGGCTTCGAGGCGAAAGGCATTTCGCGGACAACCAGTGCTTTATCCCCGACGGCGGCTGCGAAAGCGCCGGGCATCACCGCCACATAGTCGGTCGTCGCGAGGACATGTGGCACGAGCAGCCAGTGCGGCACATTGAGGGCCACATCCCGTTCCGTATTCGATTTCGACAGGACATCGTCCGCAAACCGGATATCCGTCGGTGCCATTGATACCTTGAGGTGTCGTGTCGAAAGGAAGCGCTTGAGCGTTAGTCTTCCGTTCGCCAATGGGTGTGTGTTGCTCATGACAGCGACCATCCGGTCTTTGAAGAGCACTTGCCGGTTGATCGTTCCCGTATGCTCGAGACCCATGCTGACGGCGATATCGATCTCGTCCCGTTCAAGAGCGTCGATGGTCTGCATGGGAGACAGATGCCTGACGTCGAGACTGATCCTCGGCGCAGTCCGGGTGATCTCCGTCATCAGGCTCGGTAACAGAAGGTAGCTCAGAAGGTCTGAAAGCCGGATGGCGAAGCGTCGTTCCGATTTGGCGGCTTCAAATCCCTCGTCGGGCTCGAGTACGCGCTCGATCTGGCCGATCGTTTGCCGTAGCGGCTCGATCAGTGTTTCAGCGCGCGGCGTCGGTTGCATTCCGGCGGCGGTACGAACCAGCAGCTCGTCCTTGAACACGTTCCGGAGCCTCGCGAGCGCGCTGCTCATAGCGGGTTGAGACAGCCCCACGCTCCGCGCCGCCCGCGTGACGTGCCGTTCGCGCAGGAGCGCGTCGAGCACGACAAGAAGATTGAGATCGACGTTACGAAGGTTGGCCACGTGTGGTCCGTTCCGGTGATCGATACTGCCGCCAGCACTTTGGCATCATTATCCATATGATGGATGATGGCATACAAACAATCTATTTGAGAGATTTATTGGCGTCTGCCAAGAAGGACACGCCCAACTTGAATGGAGCCTCAAATGGAACGCATCGAGGTCTTGAAACGCGAGGTGAAGGCGCTGGTGTTCGACCAGTACGGCACCATCGTCGACATGCAGAAGGGGCTGACCGAGATCGCTACCCCTTTTTTGATAAAGAAGGGGTGGGAAGGTAATCCACATCAGTTCGTCACGTGGTGGCGCCGTACGCACTTCGAGAACTCGATGATCGATGCCCTCTGCGATCGCGGGCATACGCCCTACCGGCAGATCGGGCACCGTGCGGTGTCGTACGTCATGGACCGCTGTGGCTTCGCCTACACGCAGGACGAGGTGCGCTGGCTGGTCTCCGAGATCGAGAGGCTGAAGCCGTTCCCGGATGTCATCGCCGCGCTCGAGCGCCTGCGTGGCGCAGGATACAAGCTCGTCATTCTCTCGAATGGCGACCGCGACATGCTGAAGGCAGCCGGCCCGTATATCGGCTTCCCCTTCGATCAGGTCATTTCGGTCGAGGAGGCCGGATACTTCAAGCCTCATTGGAAGACCTACGCCAAGGCCGAGGAGTTGACCGGGCTCGATCGGTCGAGCTGCCTGTTCGTAGCCAATCACGCCTTCGACTGCATCGGCGCTAAATCCTACGGCATGCGCACGGCGTTCATCGATCGCCGCAAACGCCCGTTCGGCGAGACGCCGCATCAGGCAGATCTCATCGCGGCGAATTTCGCCGAACTGGCTCAAGCACTGTGCTGAGGTAGGCCATGCGTCCGCTCGATGGCATCCGCGTTCTCGACCTCACGCGCGTCGTCTCGGGTCCGTACTGCACCATGCAGCTCGGTGATCTCGGCGCGGAGGTGATCAAAATCGAGCGCCCCGGTGAAGGCGATGACACGCGCGCCTTCGGCCCGCCTTTCCAAGGCGATCAGGCCGCCTACTTCCTTTCCGTCAATCGCAACAAGAAGAGCGTTACGCTCGATCTGAAATCATCTGACGGAAAAGAGCTGCTGTGGAAGCTCATCGAGAAATCCGATGTGTTGGTCGAGAACTTCCGGCCTGGCGCGATGGGGCGGCTCGGCTTCGCCTACGCGGCCGTGCGTGAACGTCGGCCGAGCCTGATCTACGCGTCGATCTCCGGCTTCGGCGACAGTGGCCCAGAGCGCACGCGCCCCGGCTACGATGTGATCGTGCAGGGTGAAGCCGGGATCATGGACTTGACGGGGCCGGTCGACGGAGCACCACACAAGATGGGCACCTCGGTCGCCGACCTCGCATCGGGATTGACGCTGACCCAGGGAATTCTGGCGGCCCTCCTCGTGCGCGGGCGCACGGGTGAAGGCCAATATGTCCATGTCTCCATGTACGAGGCAGTGGCATCCCTGCTGACCTTCACGGCGAGCATCTACTTTGCAACTGGCCAATCTCCGCGCCGCCGTGGCAACGAACACCCGACCATTGTGCCCTACGAGACGTTCGAAGTGGCTGATGGTTGGCTCAATCTCGGCGTTGCCAATGACGAGCACTGGCGGCGTTTTTGCCAAGCCGTGGGGCGCACGGACCTCGCTGAGGATGCTCGGTATGCCAAAGCTGCCGACCGCGTGCGTCATCGCGCCGAGCTCGTCCCTATCGTGCGCACGATGATGCGCTCGGCGACGCGAGATGCCTGGCGCACGCGTCTTGAGGCGCTCGGTATTCCGTGCGGCGCAATTCGCAGCGTGGGCGAAGTATGCGAGAGCGATGTGTTGCGCGCACGGGGCATGATCGTGGAGATGCCGCACACCACGGCCGGGATCGTCAAGGGGATCAAGAACCCCGTGCAGATGAGCAGCACGCCGCTGAACGGCTACAGCCCACCGCCGACGCTTGGAGAGCACACGAGCGCGGTCCTGCAGGATCTTCTCGAACTCTCGCATCGCGATGTCGAACGCCTGCGTGCGTCCGGAACAATCTGAGAGCGCATGGAATGGCAGGCGATCGTGATCAGGAGCAGGACATCCAGCCGTGGCAACGAGGGGTCCTTGACGTGTTCAAGGTCGGGAAGAAGTCAGTGCATGACGCCCGCCGCGACACCGACCTGCTTGGGGAATAGCGTTGAGGGCCCGACGTAGATTTCTCGGCAATCGCAGTGTTATCGGCCTTGATATCGAAGTGCCAACCCGTGCTCCCGATCGTCGAGTAGCCGAGCAACAGTTACACCGTCCATTTTGCCAGTATGGTTTTCTTCAGGCCCTCAAAACAAATTGTACCTCTGTGCGAGTGGCAGCCTCGACGCTGGCTTGCAGGTAATCAGCTCCCCGTCGGCGGTCACCTGATACGTCTTCGGGTCAACGGCGATGCTGGGCAGAGCATCGTTGAGCTTCATGTCCGCCTTACTGAGCCCACGGCACTTGCGCACCGCTTCTAGCCGCTTACTCAGGCCATAACTCTTCACCTGCCCTTCCGACAACGAGGCCTCGCTGACGAAAAGGATCGATGTCC
>JAEYYJ010000119.1 GCA_023430845.1 Pseudomonadota bacterium | reverse complement strand
CGGCCACACGCAGCCCGCTTCGTCATGGCTCGCCTCGATGATCCCCCCAACGAGGCGCGAGACGCCGACGCCGTACGACCCCATATGCACGGCGACGAGCTTGCCGTCCGGGCCCTGCACCTTGCAGCCCATGGGCTCGGAGTACTTCGTGCCGAAATAGAAGATGTGGCCGACCTCGATGCCGCGCGCGGACACCTGCTTGTCGGCCGGCACGTCGGCCGCGAACTTCGCTGCATCGTGCTTCTCGTCTGTGGCGGCGTACTGCGAGGTCCACTGCTTGATAATTGGCGAGAGATCGCCGTCGAAATCGACATCCTTGCCCGGCACCGGCATCTCGATGAGATCGGTGTGGCAATAGACTTGGCTTTCGCCCGTGTCGGCGAGAATGATGAACTCGTGGCTGAGATCGCCGCCGATCGGGCCCGTGTCGGCGGCCATCGGGATCGCCTTCAGGCCCATGCGCGCGAACGTGCGCAGATAGGCGACGAACATGCGATTGTAGGCGTGGCGCGCGGCCTCGGCGTTCAGGTCGAAGGAATAGGCATCCTTCATGAGGAACTCGCGTCCGCGCATGACGCCGAAGCGCGGGCGCACCTCGTCGCGGAACTTCCACTGGATGTGATAGAGATTACGCGGCAGATCCTTGTAGGACTTCACGCTGTCGCGGAAGATCTCGGTGATCAGCTCTTCGTTGGTCGGGCCATAGAGCATCTCGCGGTCGTGCCGGTCCTTGATGCGCAGCATTTCCTTGCCGTAGGCGTCATAGCGCCCCGACTGGCGCCAGAGATCGGCCGACTGGATGGTCGGCATGAGCACCTCGATGGCGCCGGAGCGGTTCTGCTCCTCGCGTACGATCTGTTCGATCTTCTTCAATACGCGGTGCCCGAGCGGCAGCCAGGAATAGATGCCCGCGCTCGCCTGCTTGACCATGGCGGCGCGCAGCATGAGCTGATGGGAGACGATCTCGGCCTCTTTCGGAGTCTCGCGCAGGACCGGCAGGAAGAAGCGTGTGAGGCGCATGGGCGGGCTCTCGATCAGGGGATGTTGCGATTTGTTGCGAATATCGCAACGCCCGCCTGCTCTAGCGGCTTCCGCGCGAGGAGGCAATGCGGGGCCTTCGGACGCCGTACGGCCGCCGATTAAGTGTGCAACGCACGCTGATTACCCGGCTTTGTGTTCCCCGAAACCATCTGCTAGAGAGGGCCGAGATGCGGCAGGCGGCTGTCGCACGAGTGAGCTTCGGACATTTCCCATGGCCAATGCCCCCAAAAAGCCCCTCGTCATCGTCACGCGCAAGCTGCCGGAGATCGTCGAGACGCGCTGTCGGGAGCTTTTCAACGCGCGCCTGAACCTGGATGACACGCCCATGTCCCAGGCGGCGCTCGTCGAGGCCGTGAAGGTCGCCGAGGTGCTGGTCCCTACAGTGACGGACCGTATCGATCGCGCCGTGCTGTCGCAGGCCGGCCCCCAGCTCAAGCTCATCGCCAACTTCGGCACGGGCGTCGACAACATCGACCTCGACACCGCGCGCAACCGCGGCATCACCGTCACCAACACGCCGGGCGTTCTCACCGAGGACACGGCCGACATGACCATGGCGCTCATCCTCGCGGTGCCGCGCCGCGTCGTCGAGGGCGCAACGCTGCTCAAGGATCCGCGCACGAACTGGACGGGCTGGTCGCCGACCTGGATGCTCGGCCATCGCATCTTCGGTAAGCGTCTTGGTATCATCGGCATGGGGCGCATCGGCCAGGCCGTGGCACGCCGCGCGGCCGCCTTCGGTCTGCAGGTGCACTACCACAATCGCCGCCGCCTCTCCGAGGAGATCGAGCAGGAGTTCGACGCCACCTATTGGGACAGTCTCGACCAGATGCTGGCGCGCATGGACATCATCTCGGTCAATTGCCCGCATACGCCGGCAACGTATCACCTGCTCTCGGCGCGCCGCCTGAAGCTGATGAAGCCGACGGCCTATCTCGTGAACACCGCGCGCGGCGAGGTGATCGACGAGAACGAACTCGCGCGTTTGCTCGAGACGGGCGCGATCGCGGGAGCGGGCCTCGACGTGTTCGAGAACGAACCGGCAGTCAATCCGAAGCTGCTCGCCTCGCCGCGCGTCGTCGCGCTGCCTCACATGGGATCCGCGACACTCGAAGGCCGCATCGACATGGGTGAGAAGGTTATCATCAACATCAAGACCTTCCTCGACGGCCATGCGCCGCCCGACCGTGTCTATCCGGCCATGTTCTGAGCGGGGACACGGAACTCACGACTTATCCGCGGGTTATCCACAGCGTCGGGCGCCGGTAAGCGCGTGCCCGATGCTATGTTTTCCAACGATTCGCCCATGCTTTGTCTCTGCGTGCGGGCACCCGTGAAAGGGGAGGCCGGACATGGCAGATGGCAGCAGAACGATCGAGATCGAGGCGGAGGCCGCCGCAGCGGAAGCCGCTCGCGAGGCCAAGGAAGAAGCCCTCCAGCAGCATCAGTCGACGTTGCCGGCGCCGTCCGGAAAGCGTAGCCAGCGCGTGCGGCGCGGCAAGGGCGACTGGCACGAGTTCTCGATCAATGTCTGGATCACCAATCTGAACTCGGTCGAGTTCGGCATTTTCAAGCATAGCCGGAACCGCGCGAAGTCACGTCAGTTCACGACCGACATGGACGTGTTCGCCGAGGTGACGGAGAACGGCGAACGTACGGGGCTCATCGCTTACCGCGAGGAGCTTTGGAAGAAGAAGGAGGGGATGGACCGCCGCCTGGTGCTGCGCCTTTTCGGCGACAAGCTCAACTGGCGCGCAACCATGGATCTGATGCTGGCGCGCTCGCTGCAGCTTACGATCGGCGCGCGCGGCATTCCGGTTTCCGCCTACTCGGTCAATACGGGCGAGCAGGTCCACAACATCTACGTCGAGCGCTCGGCCAACAAGTGGCCGCTCATGCCGGAGCACTATTCCTTCTTCGTGCTCGATAATCACCAGCCGATCTTCTACCGCCTCAGGCGCGACATGATCGATCTCGGCGGCGACTTCAAACTGTACGATGCGGCGGGTAATCTCGTCGCGTACCTCGACGGCGCCATCTTCACAATTGGAGGCCGGTGGCACTGCCGCATTCTTCGCGATCACGCGGATCCACGCCTGCTTCACGTGTTGAAGCTCTTCATCGGCAAGGAGATCTTCGCGCGGGAGGTGCGCCGTCATCTCAAAGACCTGTACAGCGACGTTCGCGCCGGCAGGATTATCCCGAAGATCGACCGCCAGGAAGCCGACCTGTACATGAACCCGCGGCGGATGCGCTGACGGCGTTGAGCGTCGCGATCACGCGCAATTGCGCGGCAACTTTCGGCTGTCGTTCAGGGTTCGGAAGTATCCTACGCCGGTTCGGCTCATATTCTGGGGCCAGCCGATTGGAGCTTTCCGGAGATGACGCTGTTCAATTCCAGCATGCTATGCGGGGCGATTGCGGCTGCCGCTTTCTTTTTCGCAAGCACGCACGCACGCGCGGACGATCCTCTACAGCGAACGGATCCGCTATCCATAGGCCTCTCGGAGGGCGGGCTCAGGCACATTGCCGATACGCTCAATGCCGACATCGCGAAGGGCCAGATCCCTGGCGCAGTCCTACTGATCGCGCGTCATGGCAAGATCGGTTACTTCGAAGCGTTCGGTGACCGCGATCCTCAGACGGACGCGCCTATGACGACGGATGCCATCTTCTCGATCGCGAGCATGACCAAGCCGATGGTCTCCGTCGGCGTCATGATGCTGGTCGAAGAAGGGAAGGTCGCGCTCTCCGATCCTATTGGGAAGCATCTGCCGGAGATCGCCGAGCTGCGCGTCGCCGAGAACCCGAAGGCTGAAGGGCAAGACCTCGAGACACGACC
>JAEYYJ010000447.1 GCA_023430845.1 Pseudomonadota bacterium | reverse complement strand
GCATAGCCGAAGATCGTCGTGGAAAACCCGACCCGCTCGATGAACCAGCCCGCGGCGAGAATGCCGATCGGCAGGCTGTAGATCGCCAGAATGCGCACGCCCATGACGCGCCCCGCCACGGCCGGCGCCGCGGCACGCAGGATGAGCACCACCATCGCAATCATGCAGTGGCTCTGTGCAAGCCCGGCGAGCACGAGAAGTGCTGCCGCGCCGTAGAGCGTCGGCATGAACGCACATATGGCGAGCATGGCGTACCACGCACCTGCCGCGCCGAGCATGAGCCGTGCAAGCGGCATTCGGCGGCTCATGGCCGAGAAGGTCAGCGATCCGATCAGGGCACCCGAGGCAAAGCTCGCCACCAGCAGGGCGAGGCCACGCTCGTCGGACTGAAATACCTCGCGTGCCGCGTAGGGGAGCAGGCCGTTGGTGAGCGGAAATGCCGTCAGGTTGGCGAGGAGCGCGAGCCACATGGCAGCACGCAGCACCGGACGCGCCCAGACATACGCCACACCCTCCTTGAGTTCATGCCAGAAGGCGTTGCGCGGCTTCAGAAGCGCGGGAGCCGCATCGCTACTGACCTCAACGACCGGCGCGCTGCGTTTGGCGGCGAGCGTCAGGCCCACACCGAGGGCGTAAAGAACTATGATCAGCACATACGTCGGCGCAATGCCGAGCGCCGCGAACAGCCCCGCGCCCGCGAGTGCGCCCGCTATGCGCGCGGTATCGATGGTCGTGCGTTCAAGCGCCATGGCGCCGCTCAGGAGCTCACGCGGGAGCCTCCCGGCCATGAACGCGCTTCGGACGGCCAGATCCGAAGGCCGCACCAGACCATTCAGAAAAGCCAGAACGAGCACCACCTGCGGGCTCAGATTACCGGAGATCGCAAAGGCCAGCAGGCCCGTCGCGAGCACCATGTACCACGACCGCATGAGCGCAAGCGTGTTGCCATGCCCAATACGATCCGCCACGACGCCGAGAAGAGGCGCGCACAATGTCCCGAAATACAGGAAGGACGCAAAGACCGTGAGCTGAACCACCGATCCGGTCTGCACCAGGACGTACCAGCCGAGAATGAGCGTCTCCATCTCGAGCGCCCACACGGTGATAAGCGCCGCAGGCCATTGGAAACGGAACGTCCGTTCTTGGAAAGGAGCCAGCCAGGAGGAATGCATTCCGAATGCCCGATCTCGTAGCGTCGCAGCGCGGCATGAGCGGGGAGACCGGCAGTGCCGAAGGTTCGGGGCCGAGGAATCAATGCTCACAATTGATCAGGCTATCAGTGCCGGGAGCGTGTCAAAACCCGGTCATCGTGCAGTGCGGGATAAACCCGCCCACTTCGATCGAGCGCGCGACTGTCACACAACTGAAATGCAAATATGCGCGATCGGGCAGCCGGCTATGGCAAGCGGGGGGCAGGCACGCGCATGAGTGACGTTCAAAACAGCATGGCCGGGCGACCGAGCTTCGCCGAAGCGCTCGGTGTGTGGGCGCGAATTGGCCTGATCTCGTTTGGCGGTCCTGCCGGCCAGATCGCGCTGATGCACCGAATGCTCGTCGATGAGCGCAAATGGATCGACGAGCGGTCGTATCTCCAGGCGCTCAATTTCTGCATGCTGCTCCCCGGCCCCGAGGCCATGCAGCTCGCGACCTATGTCGGCTGGCGGATGCACGGGACGATCGGCGGTCTCGCCGCTGGCCTGCTGTTCGTCCTGCCCGGTGCGCTGATCATCCTCGCGCTGGCGGCGCTCTACGCGATGTTCGGCACGTTGCCCCTCGCCACGGCACTCCTGACAGGCATCAAGGCTGCGGTGCTGGCGATCGTCGTCGAGGCGCTCATCCGTATCGCGCGGCGCGGCTTGACGGCTACCGACCACCGCTGGCTCGCCGCCCTGGCGTTCACTGCGATCTTTTTCTTCGCCGTGCCCTTCCCGCTGATCGTGCTCGCCGCCGCGCTTTACGGCTTCGCGACCGGCGCAGGCCTCACCGATCAGACCGCGCGCGCCGCACCGACGGTCAGTCTCGCGGACACACTGCGCACGACGATCATCTGGCTCGTCGTCTGGATCGTACCTCTCGCCGTCCTGGCCATGATCCTCGGCGGCGCACACGTCACGTCGCAACTCGGCCTGCTCTTCTCGAAGCTCGCCGTCGTGAGCTTCGGCGGCGCCTATGCCGTCCTCGCCTATCTCGCGCAGGACATGGTCCAGCACTTCGGCTGGATGACGGCCGGCGAGATGGTCGATGCGCTCGGCTTTGCTGAAACCACGCCCGGACCGCTCATCCTCGTCACCGAATTCGTCGGCTTTCTGGCTGCCTACCGGCACGGTGGTGGATCGCCGCTATTCATGGGCATACTCGGTGCCTTCGTGGCGCTGTGGGCGACGTTCGCACCGTGCTTCCTCTGGATTTTCGTCGGCGCACCTTACATCGAGCGCATCAATGCCGAGCCGCGGCTCAGGGCGGCTCTTGCCGCCGTTACCGCGGCCGTCGTCGGCGTGATCCTTAACCTGACGGTCTGGTTCGCGCTCAACGTGCTCTTCCGCGAGAGCACCACGACATGGCTCGGACCTCTACGTCTCTATCTGCCCGAGCCTGAGAGCCTCGACTGGGTCGCCTTGATCCTGACGGGCGTCGCGTTCGTGCTGCTCTTCTGGATGCATCGCGGCATCATGACGTCGCTCGCGATCTGCGGAGCGCTCGGCGTCGGCTGGCATCTGCTGGCGGGCTGAGGGGCGATCAGGTGCCGGCGTCGGGCACGCAGGGCTCTCGGCTCGGCATCCACGACGTATTGTTCTCGACGATGTCGCAGCGTGTGAGAACGGTGCCGACGTGTGTCTTCATGCACACGATCTCGCCGAGCCGGTAGGAATTTCCATTGAAACGGCAGCGGCACGGAATGGTCCGCCCCCAGCCGTCGATGAGCGCGTGATATTGGGAAGTCGGCCAGTTGGCAGGCGGCAGCCCCTCGGGCGCGTCCGCCCCATGCACCGGCCGCGCCGTCAGCAAGGCGAGCACGCCGAACCCAGCACCGGCCAGAAAACTGCGACTCGCGCGCGACAAATGCTCTGTGCCGTTCATAAACGTGCGCATGACATTGGCACTCCGCCACGGTTCTGTGGCAAACATGCAGGCTGCCGGCATGCAACGAGGACCACGGCGAATGCCCGACAACAATCTGCGACGCAATGCTCTAGATTACCACGAGGCGGACCCCCCCGGAAAGATCGCCATCCACGCGACCAAACCGGTGGCCAACCAGAACGATCTGGGCCTCGCCTACTCGCCGGGCGTCGCCTTTGCCTGCCAGGCCATTGCCGAGGACCCCTCCACCGTCTCCCGCTACACCGCACGTGGCAACCTGGTCGGCGTCATCACGAACGGTACCGCCGTGCTCGGGCTCGGCAATATCGGGCCGCTCGCCTCCAAGCCGGTCATGGAAGGCAAGGCCGTCCTCTTCAAGAAATTCGCCGGTATCGACGTTTACGACATCGAGGTGGCCGAGACCGAGGTCCAGCCCTTCGTCGAGGCCGTGGCGCGGCTCGAGCCGACCTTCGGCGGCATCAACCTCGAGGACATCAAGGCGCCGGAGTGCTTCGAGATCGAGCGCCAGCTCCAGGCGCGCATGAACATCCCGGTCTTTCATGACGACCAGCACGGCACGGCAATCGTGGTCGCGGCCGGCATCCTCAATGGACTGAAGCTGGTCGGCAAGGAGCTCGGCGAGGTCAAGATCGTCTGCTCGGGCGCGGGCGCTGCGGCGCTCGCCTGCCTCGGGCTCCTCTGCGTGCTCGGCGCCAAGCGCGAGAACATCTGGGTCGCCGATATCGAGGGCGTGGTCTACGAGGGCCGCAAGGCGCTCATGGACCCCTACAAGGCCATCTACGCCCAGAAGACCGACAAGCGGAAACTGGCCGAGGCCATGGCCGGCGCCGATGTCTTCCTCGGCCTCTCGGCCGCCGGCATCGTGAGCCGCGAGATGGTCGCGTCGATGGCCGCGAAGCCGCTCGTCTTCGCGCTCGCCAATCCCAATCCGGAAATCATGCCGGAGGACGTGAAGGCCGTGCGCGATGACGCCATCATCGCTTCAGGGCGCACGGACTACCCGAACCAGATCAACAACGTGCTCTGTTTTCCGTTCGTGTTTCGTGGCGCCCTCGATGTCGGCGCGACGACGATCAATGCCGAGATGAAGGCGGCCGCCGTCACAGCACTAGCACGGCTCGCCGAGAGCGAAGCCTCAGATATCGTGCTCGCTGCGTATGGCGCGGAGACATTCCTGTTCGGACCCGACTACATTCTGCCGAAGCCATTCGATCCCCGCCTCATCATCGAGATCGCGCCGGCCGTCGCAAAGGCGGCGATGGATTCGGGCGTCGCGACGCGTCCGATCGCCGATTTCGACACCTATCGCGAGAAGCTCAGCGGCTTCGTCTTCCGTTCGGGTTTCGTCATGAAGCCCATCATGGATGCCGCCAAAGCCGCATCACAGGATGCGCGCAAGCGTCTCGCCTTTGCGGAAGGCGATCATCCCTATGTGCTGCAGGCCGCGCAGCAGCTCGTCGCGGAAGGCATTGCCCATCCGATCCTGATCGGCCGCCGCGACGACATCCGCCGCATGATGACCCACCTCGGACTGCGCCTTAAGGTCGGCGTCGACGTGGACATCGTCGATCCCGAAACCGATCCGCGCATGGCGGTGCTCACCGACGAGTATCATCGTCTCGTCGAGCGGCGCGGCGTCTCGCCCTCACATGCGCAGCGCGTGGTGCGTAATGGCTCGACGGTGCTCGCGGGCCTCCTGCTCCGGCGCGGCGATGCGGATGCCATGATCTGCGGTGCCGTCGGACGCTATCTCACGCAGCTACGGCACGTGTCGGAAGTCGTCGGTCTCAGGCCCGGCGCCCGCGGCTTCGCCACGCTCTCGGCAATGATCCTACCCACCGGGCCGCTATTCATGGCGGACACGTACGTGTCCTACGATCCCTCTCCAGAGCAGATCGCCGAGATCACGCGCCTAGCTGCAGCCGAGGTTCGCCGTTTCGGCATCGAGCCCAAGGTGGCGCTTCTCTCGCACTCGAATTTCGGCACGGAGAATACGGCATCGGCGCGCAAGATGCGCCACGTGCTCAATCTCGTGCGCGAATGGGAGCCCGATCTCGAGGTCGAAGGCGAGATGCACGCCGATGCGGCACTCTCTGCCTTCATTCGCGAGGAGATCTTCCCGAACTCCGCGCTCAATGGCGCGGCGAACCTGCTCATCATGCCGAGCCTCGATGCGGCCAACATCGCCTTCAACCTGCTGAAGGTCGTTTCGGGCAGCGTGGCCGTCGGACCGATCCTGCTCGGCGCGGCACGTCCGGCGCACATCGTCACGCCCTCGATCACTGTGCGCGGCTTGCTGAATATGTCCGCGATCGCGGTCGTCGACGCCGTGCGGCGCGGCGCGACCTAACACCAAGGACAAGAAAATGCTGCTCAAGGACCGGATTGCAATCGTCACGGGTGCCGGACAAGGCATCGGCGAGGCTTGCTCGCTCAGGCTCGCGCGCGAAGGCGCCAAGGTCGTCGTCGCCGATGTGAACGCTGATGCGGGGAACGCCGTCACGGAAAGCATTCGCAAAAGCGGCGGTGTCGCCGATTTCGTCGATTGCGACGTGTCGGAAAAGCTCGACGTGCACAATCTGATCGCCAAGGCGCTTGAGACGCACGGGCGCATCGACGTGCTCGTGAACAATGCCGGCATCGTCGATGATGCGCCCTTCCTCGATCTTCCCATCGAAGAGTTCGACCGCATTCTGAGCGTGAATCTCAAAGGTGCCTTCCTCGCGGGTCAGGCCGCGGCGCGCCAGATGGTTAAGCAGGGCCCGCTAACGGAGGGCGGTACGGCCGGCGCGATCGTGAACATGAGCTCGGTGAATGCGGTTTTCGCACTCCCGGATCACGTTGCCTATTCGGTTTCGAAGGGCGGGCTCGCGCAACTCACGAAAGCCATGGCGATTGCGCTCGCGCCGCAGGGCATTCGCGTGAATGCCGTCGGTCCGGGCACGATCCAGACGCCGCTGCTGGCGGGCGTCGTGAAAGACGAGGCTTTCCGCAAGAAGGTTCTCTCGCGCACACCCATGGGCCGCGTCGGCCAGCCTGAGGAAATCGCGGCAATCGTCGCATGGCTTGCGAGCGACGAGGCGAGCTACGTGACGGGCACGACGGTCTACGCCGATGGCGGTCGCCTGCCGCTCAACTACGTGATGCCTGAAAAGTCATAAAAAGCGGGGGTCTCGGGGGTGTCCCCCGGCTGGGAGCGCGAGGGCTGGCCCTCGCTCGCGCTGCAGGCGCGATCTATTCGGTCCGCCGATGCAGCAGCCAGAGCGCGAGCAGCGCGCCGAAAGCAACAATCGAGACCACCAACGCCAGCCACAGCACTGTATGAGGACCGCCGGCGGTGAGTATCGCCGCGAAGACCGGCGGCGCGGCGGCGAAGGAGAGATTGAGCGGCACAGCCAGCTGCGACGATGCGCGGGCATAGGCGCCTGAAGGAAAAATCTGCAGCGGCAGCGTCGCGCG
>JAEYYJ010000444.1 GCA_023430845.1 Pseudomonadota bacterium | reverse complement strand
GACTCGATCCCGCGCTCCACCGAGAACGATCAGGCCTATGCCCGCCTGATCGCCTCGATCGTCACGGAGCACAAGATCAAGCCACTCGATGCACCGGCTGTCGCTCGCATCATCGAGGAGGGCGCGCGCCTTGCCTCCGACCGCGAAAAACTTTCCATCGAGATCGGCCGCATTGCCGACCTCGTGCGCGAAGCCGACTACTGGGCCGCGCAAGCAGGTCGCGACGTCACGACCCGCGCCGATGTCGCGCAGGCCATCGATGAGAGCGTTCAGCGCTCGGACCGTCTGCGCGACCGCGCGCAGGAGACCATCGAGCGCCAGATCGTGCTCGTCGACACGACGAGCGCCAAGGTTGGACAGATCAACGGCCTTGCCGTCCTCCAGCTCGGTGATTTCGCCTTCGGGCGCCCGAGCCGCATCACAGCGCGCGTGCGCATGGGCTCCGGTCGCGTCACTGACATCGAGCGTGAAGCGAAGCTCGGCGGCGCACTTCACACCAAGGGCGTGATGATCCTCTGGGGCTATCTCGCAGGCCGATATGCCCTAGATGTCCCCCTCGCGCTCGCGGCGACGCTCGTCTTCGAGCAGTCCTATGGCGGCGTCGATGGCGACAGTGCGTCCTCGACCGAGCTCTATGCGCTTATATCCGCCCTTTCCGATGTGCCGATCAAGCAGTCCTATGCGGTGACCGGTTCGGTCAACCAGTGGGGCGAGGTGCAGGCCATCGGTGGCGTCAACGAGAAGATCGAAGGCTTCTTCGATGTCTGCAAGGCGCGCGGCCTCACGGGCGACCAAGGGGTGCTCGTTCCGCGTGCGAATGTTCAGCATCTCATGCTGCGCGAGGACGTCGTCGAAGCCGTGAAGTCAGGCAAATTCGCCGTACACGCCGTCGATACGATCGACCAGGGCATCGAGATTTTGACCGGAATCAAGGCCGGCACGCGTGGCGATGATGGAGAATTCGAAGCTGGCAGCATCAATCGCAAAGTCGAAGAGAAGCTGCGCTCATTCGCAGAACGGGGTCGTGCCTTCTCCCGCCGCTCTGAAGCCGGCGGCAATGAGAGCGCCCCAGTCAGCGACAACGGAAAGCCGTTCACATGATCATGCACGTCGCCGAAGCAGGCGAGCAGCGCGGGCGTGTCGTGCTGCACATTACGTCGGGGCATCCAAATTCGGTTGCGCTTGAGGCCGCCGTCCGCATTGCGCAGGCCTTCCACTCCGAGATCGAGAGTCTCTTCGTGGAGGATCTCCAGCTCTACGACATGGCGAGCTATCCCTTTGCGCGCGAAATCTCGCTGACGGGATCGAAGACCCGCGCCCTCTCGCGCGACGCCATCGAGCGCGATCTGCGGCTCGCGGGCCGCGCGCTGTGCCGTCGGGTCGAAGCCCTGGCGCAAGAAGCCAAGGTCCCCCTCCGCACGCGTGTCGTGCGGGACGACCCCATGCAGGCCCTCGCCAAGGCCTGCGCCGAGGACGGTCCATGGAACGTCGTCGCGCTCGCGGATGTACTTGCGCCCGGGCAAGGTACGCGGCTTTCAGAGCTGTTCGCCAATGTCGGCGGCTATACCGGGCTGATGCTAGTCGGACCGAAGGCTCGTCGCACCCGAGGCCCTGTCATCGCCGTCATTGAGAGCCCGGATCATCTTACGCCCATGCTGCGCGCCGCAGAGCGCATGTCGAGCGTCACGGGCGGTATCGTCATGGCGATGCTGCTGTCGGACAATGCGCACGACGCACAGCACCTGGAGGAGCAGACGCGCCTCGCGCTAGGCGATCATGCAAAGGTGCTGCTGTTGCGCTGTCAGATCGATCAAGGCGCGCCAGCCGCACTCGCGGAAGCCATCCGGCGACTGCACGGCGGATTCCTGATTGCGCACTTCGGCGGCATTCTCGTGCCGGCGCACGGCGATCTCCGCGACCTCGTCGCCGCACTCGAATGCCCGCTGTTCTTGATGCGATGATACATGTTTATACCTTCTCCCCATGAAAGACGGGGAGAAGGGATCTATTGCAATGGCACCACTTCATGAGCGCGCGACCGCGCGCCGGCCGCTAGGCGGAGCAAACAAGAGAACTAAGCCGCCGCTTCCTTCTGCGCCGCCAACACCTGATCCGCGAGACGGCCCGTCAGCTCGGCGAGATGATCGAACTTCGCCGCAAAGGAACCGACGCCCGCCGTCGCAGAGCGCAGCTCCACGATCAGATCCTGGATCTCCGTTTCCGGCACACGCGCCTGGACGACGTCCCAGCCCGGCCAGTCAGGTCGCGCATCGAAGCCGAGAATCTGGCCGCGCCGCTGCGAGATCATCGCATTGATGCGCGACGTCGCCTCCGAAGGCACCACGATATCGACCGCCATCACCGGCTCGAGCAATACCGGCCCGCACTTCGGCATTCCCTCGGACATCGCAAGCCGGCCCGCCTGCCGGAAGGCCATGTCGGAGCTGTCGACGCTGTGATAGGAGCCGTCCGTCAGCGTGACGGCGACATCCACCACCGGAAAACCTAGCGGCCCGTGTACGAGATAATCGCGTACGCCGATCTCGACCGAGGGGATGAATTGCTTCGGCACCACGCCACCCGTGATGGTGTCGTCGAACTGGAAGCCTTCACCGCGCCGTAGCGGTTTGATCTCGACCACCACATCGCCGAACTGGCCATGGCCGCCCGACTGCTTTTTGTGTCGCCCGCGGATCGAGACGCTGGCCTTGATCGTCTCCTTATAAGGGATCTGGCGGCGTCGCGTGCCCGCTTCGATGCCGTACTTGCGCTTGAGCCGCTCCATGGCCACGCGAAGGTGCATCTCACCCTGGCCCCAGAGTACCATCTGGTGTGTCTCGGCCGAATGGTCGAGCCGCACCGAGGGATCTTCCTCCATGAGCTTGGCAAGGGCGGCGCTGAGCTTGACCTCGTCCTTGCGATCCTTCAGCTCGATGGCAACGCCATAGACGGGCGCAGACTGTTCGGGGCGTACAAGCTGATCGATCCCGGTCTTTTCCGCTGAGAGCGTTTCCCCTGTCCGCGCGCCCTCCAGCCTGCCGAGAGCCACGGTGTCGCCGCGCTTTGCGCCCGTAAGCTTGCGCGCCTCCTGCCCCAGCATCGAGAATATGCCGGCAACGCGATCATCTCCGCGCGGGCCATAGAGCGTCGCGCCATCCGGAATATCGCCCGCAAGAACGCGTGCGATCGACAGCTTGCCACCGTGGGACGTGTAGACGGTTTTAAGGACCTGCACGACCGATTTGGCGTCATCGACGCCCAGGCGCTCAGCCGTAGCCGCCACGAACGGGGCCTCATGACGCAGCGCCTTTAGGAGGCGCACGATGCCGTTACCGTTCTCCGCCGAGCCCAGCAGCACCGGGCATATGAGACCCTCGCGCATCTCCTTGGCGAGATCCTCGAACACCCTGTCGCGTGGCGGCGGCAAGTCGCTCAACAGCTGCTCCATGAGCTCATCGTCGTAGTCGGCGAGCTGCTCGAGCATGTGGAAGCGCGCTTCCTGCTTACGCGACTCGAGCGCGTCCGGCATCGGAACGACCTCGGACGGCGCGTGCTCGCGGTAGACGAAGGCCCGCTCGAGCGCAAGATCGACGAAACCCGTCGCGATGCCGTTCTCCCAGACGGGAATCTGCCGCAGCACGAGCGGCTTGGTGCTCGCTGGCTGCAGCATCGGCAGGATCTCGCGCACCGGCGTTTCGAAACTGTCGATCTTGTTGAGGAAGAGAAAATGCGGAATGCCGCGATCCTCGAGCTGCTTGAGTATGAGCTGGAGCGCCGG
>JAEYYJ010000434.1 GCA_023430845.1 Pseudomonadota bacterium | reverse complement strand
AACAGTTGAGGAGGAACACCATGCCTGCGGGCTACAAGGATGATCCGGGTTTATCCGGCAAGGTCGCGATCATCGCTGGTGGCGGTGCTGCCGGTGACGGCATTGGGAACGGGCGCGCGGCGGCGCTCCTGCTCGCGTCGTCGGGTACCAAAGTGCTCGTCGTCGATCGCGAATTGGCGCTCGCGCAGCGCACCGTAGATATGATCACCGCCGAAGGCGGTACAGCCACGGCGCACGCGGCCGACCTCACGAACGAGAAGCAGTGCAAGGCTGTTGTGGAAGCAGCCGTCGACCAGTTCGGCCGCTTGGACTTCCTCGATAATAATATCGGCATATCGAGCCGCGGCACCGTCGTCGATGAGCCGCAGTCGACCTGGCAGCAGATGATGCAGGTCAATGTCGAGGCGATGTTCCTCACCTCGAAGTACGCCATTCCAGCCATGATCAAGACGGCCGGCCGTGGCGCGATCGTGAACATTTCATCGATCTCGGCGCTGCGGCCGCGCGGGCTCACGATCTACACCACGACCAAGGCAGCGATTATCGGACTGACGCGCGCCATGGCGGTCGATCACGGCAAGGATGGCATTCGCGTCAATTGCATCTGCCCAGGTCCCGTCTACACACCCATGGTCTACGCGCGCGGTATGAGCGACCAGGCGCGCGACAACCGCCGCCGTGCGTCATCACTCGCCATCGAAGGTACGGGCTGGGACATCGGTAACGCCGTGCGCTTCCTCATGTCGGATCATGCCCGATACATCACGGGGCAGGCGCTCGTCGTGGATGGCGGCGTGACGCTCCAGGCACCCGAGCGTGAGAGCGAGAGCGAGTAAGCAAGCGTAACGAGGAAACGCCCATGGCCCGCCTGCCCTACATCGAGAAGGCCGATCTCCCGCCCGAGCACCAGGATCTCATGAAGCGTGAGATCACGCTCTACAAGCAGCTCGTGAACAGTCCGAACGCGCTGCGCGCCTTCCAGGGTCTCGGCTATTTCATCCGCCACAAGAGCACGCTCGACACGCGCTTGCGCGAGCTGGCCATCCTGCAAGTCGGCTGGCTTGCGCGCTCGCCGTACGAATGGTCGCATCACATCAAGCTCGGCTATGAATTCGGTGTCACCGATGACGACATCAAGGCGCTTATCGACGACACCGCCGGGAAGGCGACGTCTCTCGACGATATCGAGCGTCTCGTACTGCTCGCCGCGCGCGAAGCAACGAACGACGGCGCCGTCAGCGGCGATACCTTCGATGCGCTGCGCAAGCACCTCTCGAGCGAGCATATGATCGACCTCGTGATGACGATCGCGTTCTACAACGCCGTCGTCCGGGTGCTCGCGAGCTTCGAGATCGATGTCGAGCCCGACTACCAGAAGTACCTCGAGAAGTATCCATTCCCGAAGACGCCGGCCTGAAGGAGCGATCTCATGAGAATGAAGGATAAGGTCACGGTCATCATCGGTGCCGGCCAGAGCCCGGGCGAGGGCATGGGCAATGGTCGTGCCACCGCCATGGTCTTCGCACGCGAAGGCGCGAAGGTGCTCTGCGTCGACAATCGCTTCGAGTCGGCCGAGGAGACGGCGGCGATCATCAACAAGGATCACAGCGGTGCTGCGGCGGCATTCAAAGCCGACGTGATGAAAGACGCTGAGATGAAGGGGGCCGTCGATGAAGCGGTGAAGCGCTGGGGGCGTCTGGATACGCTGCATTATAACGTCGGTGTCTCGCTCGGCGGTGGCGACAAGTCACCACTCGAGATCACCGAGGAGGCCTTCGACAAGGTGAACGCGATCAATCTGCGCGGCTTCATCATGGCCTGCAAGCACGCACTCCCGATCATGCGCGAGCAGCGCTCAGGCTCGATCCTGTCGATCTCATCGGTCGCCGCGCTTTCGGCAAGTTACGCGACGGTCGCCTACAAGACGACCAAGGCCGGCATGATCGCCTACACAGAGCAGATCGCGCGCCATAATGCCGAGTACGGCGTGCGTGCGAACATCATCCTCCCGGGACTGATGGATACGCCCATGGCGGTCGATACGCGCTCGCGGGTCTGGGGGCAGCCGCGTGCCGAGGTTGTCGCAGCGCGCAATGCGCGTGTGCCACTGCGAAAGACCATGGGGACGGGCTGGGACGTCGCCAATGCAGCTCTTTTCCTCGCTTCGGATGAGGCGAGCTTCATTACGGGAGTGGCTCTGCCCGTCGACGGCGGCGCCCTGTTGCGTTCCAGCGATTGAGGTTCATACGTTCTTTATGACATCGAGCATTGCTCACAGCTCTGTGAGCGACTAGCCTGATCGTTCAATAGGATATCCGGCTGGAAGAACTGGCCCGCTCAAGTGGCTGGAAGCAAGGATAAGAAGGCGGTCGGTGCCCCCAATGTGGCGCCGGCAGGGAACAACAAAGGAGGAGACGCATGAAAGCAATTTGGTTGACGGCGGCAGCACTAGGGCTTGCCGTTGGAATGGGTGACGTGGCGACCGCGTTCGCTCAGAAGTCCGGTGGGACGCTCCGCATGTACCACCGGGATACACCCGCGAGTGCCTCGCTTCACGAGGAAGCGACCGTCTCGACACAGCTCCCGTTCATGGCGATCTACAACAACCTCGTCATCTACGATCAGCAGAAGAAGACCAACAGCCTCGATACCATCGTGCCCGACCTCGCTTCGAGCTGGTCGCTGGACGACAGCAAGACCAAGCTGACCTTCAAGCTCATCGATGGCGTGAAGTGGCATGACGGCAAGCCGTTCACGTCCGAGGACGTGAAGTGCACGTTCGACATGCTCCAAGGCAAGAGCAAGAACCGCCTGCGCAAGAACCCACGCGCGATCTGGTTCCGCAATCTCAAGGAAGTTACGACGAACGGCCCACTCGAGGCGACTTTCAACCTCGAGAAGCCGCAGGCGGCATTCATCGCGCTGCTCGCTTCCGGCTATACGCCAATCTACCCATGCCATGTCAGCGCTGCTGACATGCGCACCAAGCCCGTCGGCACGGGCCCCTTCAAGTTCGCCGAATTCCGCGGCAACGAAATCATTCGGCTCACGAAGAACCCGGATTATTTCAAGAAGGGATTGCCGTACCTCGACGCCATCGAGATGCGGATCATCACAAACCGTTCGACGCGCATCCTGGCCTTCCAGGCGGGCGAGTTCGACATGACCTTCTCGCAGGACATCACGATCCCGCTGCTGAAGGACATGGTGAAACAGGCCCCGAAGGCGATCTGCGAGACCAAGCCGCAGTACGTCCACCGCAATCTCATCGTGAATCGTGAGGCGGCACCGTTCGACAATGCGAAGGTCCGAACGGCCATGGCGCTTACGCTCGACCGCAAGGCTTTCATCGATATCCTGACCGAGGGTAAGGGCGACATCGGCGGCGCCATGCTGCCGCTGCCCGAAGGCGGTTGGGGCATGCCCCCCGAGGAGATGGCCAAGATGACCGGTTACACCGGTGATGTGGCCAAGAACCGTGCTGAAGGCCGCAAGATCATGGAAGGTCTCGGCTACAGCGCCACTAACCCGCTCAAGGTGAAGATCGCAACCCGCAACATCGCGATCTATCGTGACCCGGCGGTGATCCTGATCGATCAGCTTAAGCAGATCCACATGGAGGGCGAGCTTGAAGTGGTCGACACGCCGCTCTGGCATGCCAAGGTCGCGCGCAAGGACTATCAGGTCGGCATGAACCTGACCGGCGTCGCGGTTGACGATCCGGATGCCAATCTGGTCGAGAACTACGCCTGCAAGTCCGAGCGCAACTACACGAACTACTGCAATCCGGAAGTCGAGAA
>JAEYYJ010000389.1 GCA_023430845.1 Pseudomonadota bacterium | reverse complement strand
TCGGCGATCTGATCAACGGCCGGACGATTACCGCTGTGGATGTCCCGGGCGCGCAGATCGTCTACTACCACGTAGAGCTCGAGACGCATGACGTGGTCATTGCAGAGGGTGCGCCCTGCGAGACCCTGCTGACGACGGCGGAGAAACTCACTGCGTTCGATAACGTGGATGAGTACTACGCGCTCTACGGTGCCCCGATGGACATGGTTGCCTGCGCCCCGCTCGCTGCCTTCAACGGTGGTCGCAGCGAACTCAAATCGCGCCTGCGCAGCGCGATCTCGCCAGTGGTCGATATCCGCCGTCCAATGGATGTCGCTCGCGACGAGATCGAGGCTCGGGCTTTCTCGAAAGCGGCTTGAGTTTCAGGCGCGCACTACACTCGCAATTAATGCGCCGGCCTCGTGCCGGCGCATTTGCTTTTCGCGCCGCCGCACTGGGGCGGCCGTCAACCCTCGCCCTGGCTCAGGTAGCGCTCGAGCCAGTGGATGTCGTAGAGACCATTCGCAATGTCGGGATGACGGCACAGCTCCGAGAAGAGCGGGATCGTCGTCTCGATGCCATCGATCACGAACTCCGAGAGGCAACGCCGCAGCCGCATGAGGCACTCGTTGCGGTTCTTGCCATGTACGATGAGCTTGCCGATGAGGCTGTCGTAGTTCGGCGGGATGCGATAGCCCTGGTACACACCTGAATCGACACGCACGCCGAGACCGCCCGGCGGATGCCAGTAGGTGATCTTGCCGGGTGATGGGCGGAAGTTCTTGGGGTTCTCGGCGTTGATCCGGCATTCGATGGCGTGACCGGAGAAGGTGACCTCCTCCTGCGTCACCGACAGCGAGCCGCCGGAAGCAATACGTATCTGCTCGAGCACGAGATCGAGGCCGGTAATCATCTCGGTGACCGGATGCTCGACCTGAAGGCGCGTATTCATCTCGATGAAGTAGAACTCGCCGTCCTCATAGAGGAACTCGACCGTGCCGGCGCCGCGGTACTTGAGCTTCTTCATCGCGTTCGCGACGGTCGTGCCGATCTTCTTGCGCTGCTCGGCATTGAGCGCAGGCGATGGCGCCTCTTCGAGCACCTTCTGATGGCGTCGCTGGAGCGAGCAATCGCGCTCGCCGAGATGGATTGCGTTGCCCTTGCCGTCACCGAAAACCTGGATCTCGATGTGACGCGGATGGGTCAGGTACTTCTCGATATACACGCTGTCGTCGCCGAACGCGGCTTTGGCCTCGGCCCGCGCGGTCCTGAAGGCGACCTCGAGGTCTTGTTCCGATCGGGCGACCTTCATGCCGCGTCCGCCACCGCCTGCCGCCGCCTTGATCAGCACGGGAAAGCCCATGGCCTTTGCGATGCGCAGCGCCTCGACCTCGTTGGCGACACCACCGTCGGAGCCCGGCACGACCGGAATGCCGAGCCGCTTTGCCGTTTCCTTGGCTTCGATCTTGTCGCCCATGATCCGAATGTGCTCGGACGTCGGGCCGATAAAGGTGATGTCGTGCTCTTCGAGAATTTCGGCGAAGCGCGCGTTCTCGGACAAGAAGCCGTAGCCGGGATGGATCGCGTCGGCGCCGGTGATCTCGCACGCAGCGAGCAGGCGCGGGATGTTGAGGTAGCTTTCGGATGCTGGCGGCGGTCCTATGCAGACGCTCTCGTCGGCGAGGCGCACGTGCATCGCATCGGCATCGGCGGTCGAATGCACGGCGACCGTCGCGATGCCCAGCTCCTTGCAGGCGCGCTGTATCCGGAGCGCGATCTCGCCGCGATTGGCGATCAGAACCTTGTCGAACATACGTCGTCCTCGTCGCGCATCGCCCAGAAGGCATCAAGGGCGGACGGCGTCCCGTCCAGGTGCCCGAAGCGCTGCTATTCGATGATGACCAGAGGCTCGCCGAACTCGACGGGCTGGCCGTTTTCGATCAGGATTTCCTTGACCACGCCCGAGCGCGGCGCCGGGATGTGGTTCATGGTTTTCATGGCCTCGATGATCAGCAGCGTCTGGCCCTGCGTGACGCGCGTGCCGATATCGATGAACACCGGTGCGCCGGGCTCGGGCGCGCGGTAGGCCGTGCCAACCATCGGCGACTTCACGCAGCCAGGATGATTGGCCGGATCGGGGCCGGCGGGCGCGGCTGCCGGGGTACCCGGCCCGGCCGACGGGATCAGGGCCGACGCAGGTGCTGCAGCGGGCATACCCACCGCATAGGCCGCCGGCGCTGCGGCGTGGCGCGCGACCCGCACCTTGAGGTCGTCCTTCTCGATCTCGATTTCGGTGAGACCGGTCTCGTTGAGGAGCTGCGCGAGGTCCCTGATGAGTCCCTTGTCGAGGGCTTCGCGGTCCTTGTTTTCCTTGGCCATGCTTTGGGTCCGCAGGTTGTGGTCAGATGTGGCGCCGGTCAGCTTTTCACGGCAGCGCTGAGGCGCGCGTGCAATCCGTCGAGCGCGAGAAGATAGCCCTTGGGGCCGAAACCGCAGAGGACGCCGAATGCCGCCGGCGAAACATACGAGTGGTGCCGGAAGGGCTCGCGGCTGAAGATGTTGGAGAGGTGAACCTCGACGACGGGCAGCTCGGCGGCGGTGAGCGCGTCGAGGATGGCAACGGACGTGTGCGTATAGGCGCCGGCGTTGAGGAGGATGCCGCTTGCCGCTGTGCGTGCTTCCTGAATCCAGGTGACGAGCTCGCCTTCGCTATTGGTCTGGCGGAAGCTCACGGTCAGGCCGAGGCCGCGGGCGTGGTCCTCGACCATCCGGCGGACGTCGTCCAGGGTATCCGAGCCATAGATTTCCGGCTGGCGTAGCCCCAGCATGTTCAGGTTCGGTCCGTTCAGCACATAGACCGGCTTCACCATTCCCTCGCCTCTATATTGCCCGTTCCTCGCACCAGCCGCCGTCGGGGCCTGCCTCGGCGGCGCTCAGCACATTGCATTCTCGTTAGAACCAGCGTTCGTCTACCAGCTAATTCGGCAGTGCGATAGAGCAGGCTGTGGAGCGCCGGAGGCCGTCTGGCGCATGGTCAGCCCCCATACGGCGGCGCGGCGGCAGCCTATGCAAGTCGAAGCCCGCGCGGCGAAGCGCACGCGCGGGCCTATAGAACATCGTCAGTTGGCTAAACGCCGCTCAGCAGACCTTGCAACCGCCTTCCTTGCGGATGTCGGCGATGTGCTGCCCCATGATCTCCTGAAGGTTCTGCGGAGCACCTGCGATAGCGCGATCGCCGACAAGGAAGTGCGGTGTTCCCTGGATGCCCATCGACTGCGCCAGCTCGCGCACGCGGCCAATCTCTTGCGTCACCGCATCGCTCTTCATGTCGGCCTTCAGCTTGGCCATGTCGAGGCCGGCCTTCTCGGCGGCGGCAAGAGCGGTCTGCTCATTGGCCTGGCCGCGCATCGTCAGAAGGGCGCGATGCACTTCCCAGTACTTGCCCTGCGCCTTGGCCGCGAGGGCCACGCGCGCCGCTTCCTCGGAGCCTTTCGAGAGGATCGGCAGCTCCTTCAGGACGAGCTTCACCTTCGTATCCTTCTCGATCACTTTGGCGAGGTCGGTGAAGGCGCGTTTGCAATAGCCGCAATTGTAGTCGAAGAACTCGACGACCGTGACGTCACCCTGCGCGTTGCCGGCAACAGGGGCGCCGGGGCTGCGGTAGATTTCCTCCGCCTGCGCCTGTATCGCCACCTGCAGACGCTTCGCCTGGATTTCCTCCATGCGGGCTTCGAGCGCGCTCTGCACCTCGAGGAAAACCTCGGGATTCGCGATCAGATAGTCCTTGATGATCGCCTCGATGGCCTTCTTCTGCTCGGGCGAGAAGGTATCAGAAGCTTTCGCGCCGGCCTCGGGTGTCGCGGCCTGGGCGAGGCGGATCGGCGTCTCCGCCAATGGTGCAGTCACAGGCGAAAGCAAGGCAGCAGCCATGGCCAATGCGGCAAGGCTGGTCAGGCGGCGACCTTTGCCGCGCAGGAAAGTGGTCATAGAGAAGCGCTCCTAGGCGTCCAGCAGGGCTCGGTTATAGCTTCAGCCGGGAATTTTGAAACTCACGATATCGCCAGCTCGGATCCAGTTGGGTGACCCGCTCTTGAGACGCGGCTGGGCACGTTTGGCGAAAATCTGGGCCTGTTTGAGGTCGCCTTCGAGAAAAAGTGCCTCGGCAGTCGACAGGTCGGCCTCCGGCAGGCGGTTCTGCTTGTAGAATGCGTTGGCAAGGACCCTGTACGCCTGAGGATTGGGATCCTGGATCAGTGATCTGCGGGCAAGACTGATGATCTCGTCGATATTGCGGTCATCGGCAGTGACCATGGCCTGGGCCAGGCGAACGCTGATCAAGGGGGCGTTAGCGCCTGCGAGCTGGACCGCACGCCTCAGGATCGGCACGGCTTCGCGCGACTTCCCGGAGCGCATGAGGAAGTCGGCTTTGACCTCGTGAAAATACGGATTGTTCGGCTGCTCTTTGATGAGTGCATCGACGAGCGGGATCGCGCGATCCGCGCCGCTCATGAAGTATGTGCCGATGGCACGCCCGTAACGCGCCGGCAGCGACTGATCGGACTGCGGGTAGCGATTGAAGACGATTTGCGGGCGATCGAGGTAGCCCGAAATCTTCGCCCGCATCATGTCATGGCGGAGCTGAAGCGGCGCGGGGTCGCGGGCATTCCAGTGGGGGCTCGCCTGGGCCGCTCGGCGGATCTGCGTGAGGCGGTCCGCGGCGAACGGATGCGTGCGCGCAAACAGGCTCTGTGGCGTGCGCTGTAGCGTGAAGGTCTCCTCTTGAGCGAAACGCTCGAAGGTCTCGATCATGCCGCGCGTGGACTGCTTAGTCGCATTGAGGTAGCGCATTCCCGCCTGATCGGCGACGAGCTCGTTACCTCGCATCTGACCGAGCATCACCCCGACGAAGAGGAACTGCGACAGAAAGCCACGCGTGGGATCGGCGGCGATTTTCGAGCGCAGATCGGAGAGATGCGCGTTGGCGATGTGTCCCGCCTCGTGCGCGATGACGCCGATGACCTGATTGGGCGTCTCCGATACCTGGAGAGCGCCGGTGTGGATGAACACGTTGCGACCGTCGAGCACGAAGGCGTTGAAGGCCTCGTGCCGGATGATTCGCATAGTGATGCGACCCGTGCCCAGGCCCGCCGCGCGGAAGATCGGTTGAGCATAGTCACTTAGGAGCTGCTCGATCTCGGTATCGCGAATGAAGCTCAGGCTCTGGGATTGTGCGGGGCGCGCGGTCGCGCAGAGGGCCACAGCCAGCGCGAGGGCTGCTGCTGCCAGTCCGCTCTGCCAGGCCCGGAATTTCGGGTGATTCGTCATGGAGGATCTATGGCTCGCCTCTGTGACCCCAATATGCTGCAGGCAAAGTTAATGAGACGCCGGACGAGGGTCAACGCACCGGGTGTGCGCCTGTTCCCGGTAGCCATGATCCGCGTGCTGGACGGTTGCGGCCGTCCGGATAGGATATGTCGATGAAAATGCTTGGGAGAGTGCGATGACGATGGCCGACAGCCTGCCAATGCTCGAGCGCCGCCGGATCGAGGCGACAATCCTCAAGCATGTCTATGACACACTGGCGCAGAGCCACGGCAAGGAGGCCGCGGCGAGTGCGATCGCCGAAGCCGTGCGGCGCTCATCGATCGAGCAGGCGCGTCAGCTCGCAGCGTCCGAGCCCGGTGGCGAGACGTCCATGCGCACATTTATCGATCGCCAGGCGCAGTGGCGGATGGGCGATGCGCTGAGGACCGAGACGCTGCACGAAAGCGATACCGAATTCGATTTCAATGTCACGCGCTGCCGTTATGCCGAGATGTACCGCGAGATGGGCCTCGGCGAGATCGGCCACCTGCTTTCCTGTCAGCGAGATGGGACCTTCTGCGAAGGCTACGACCCGCGCCTGAAAATGGAGCGGACCCAGACCATCATGCAGGGCGCGAGTCACTGCGATTTCCGCTACCGCTGGGTTGGAGGCGAGAAAGTTTGAGCCCCGACGACCGGCGACGAGAATGGATGGCCTGAAGCCCGCGATCCGCGCAGGCTGGCTGGCCGCCCTACGGGGTTGACCCGGCCGCCCGTTGGCGCGATTTTACAGTGGAATTTGATTGGTTAAGCAGCGACGCACCCTGAACTGTCCGGCGACAGACTTTGTCGCCCCGGCTGCGGGGTTGGTCAGCGCTTCCTTCGCCGAGGCCGCAGCATGAGCAGAATACCGGACTTCACGACCGTCGAGCTCGGCACGCCGTCTCAACCTCCGGCGGCCCCACCGGCCGCGACCTTCGAGACGCCCGAGGGCATCGCGCTCAAGTCGGTGTACACGGGTACCGATACCGCGGGGCTCGATTTCGTCGATACTCTGCCCGGCATCGCGCCATTCCTGCGCGGCCCGTACCCGACCATGTACGTCACGCAGCCGTGGACGATCCGCCAGTACGCCGGCTTCTCGACGGCTGAGGAGAGCAATGCCTTCTACCGGCGCAATATCGCGGCGGGTCAGAAGGGCCTCTCGGTCGCCTTCGATCTTGCCACGCACCGCGGATACGACAGCGATCATCCGCGCGTGAAGGGCGATGTCGGCATGGCCGGCGTCGCGATCGATTCGATCTACGACATGCGCACGCTGATGGACGGTATCGACCTCTCGCAGATGTCGGTCTCCATGACCATGAACGGTGCCGTTCTGCCCGTGCTCGCCCTCTTCATCGTGGCGGGTGAGGAGCAGGGTGTGCCGATCTCGAAACTCTCGGGGACCATCCAGAACGACATCCTCAAGGAGTTCATGGTCCGCAACACCTACATCTATCCGCCGGCGCCCTCCATGCGGATCATCTCGGATATCTTCGGCTACACCAGCGCGAACATGCCGAAGTTCAATTCGATTTCGATCTCCGGCTATCACATGCAGGAAGCCGGTGCGACGGCGGACCTCGAACTCGCGTATACGCTCGCGGATGGCGTCGAGTACGCGCGCGCGGGCGTTGCCGCCGGCCTCGACATCGACAAGTTCGCCCCGCGGCTCTCGTTCTTCTGGGCGATCGGCATGAACTTCTTCATGGAGATCGCCAAGATGCGCGCGGCGCGTCTGCTCTGGGCGCGTCTCATCAAGTCGGAGTTCTCGCCCAAGGACGAGCGCTCGCTCTCGCTGCGCACGCACAGCCAGACATCGGGCTGGAGCCTCACGGCGCAGGACGTATTCAACAATGTTACGCGCACATGCATCGAGGCGATGGCGGCGACCCAGGGTCATACGCAGTCACTGCACACGAACGCCCTCGACGAAGCCATCGCGCTGCCGACCGACTTCTCGGCTCGCATCGCGCGCAACACGCAACTTGTGCTGCAACAGGAGAGCGGCACCACGCGCACCGCCGATCTCTGGGGCGGCAGCTACTACGTCGAGCGGCTCACCTACGAGCTTGCCGAGAAGGCATGGCAGCACATCGAGGAAGTCGAGCGGCTAGGCGGCATGGCCAAGGCCATCGCGGCCGGCATTCCGAAAATGCGCATCGAGGAAGCGGCCGCACGCACGCAGGCGCGGATCGACTCGGGCCGTCAGACGATCGTCGGCGTCAACAAGTTCCGCGTCGCGAACGAGGCCGAGATCGACATCTTGAAGGTCGACAATGCCAAGGTGCGCGAGCAGCAACTCGCCAAGCTCGCACGCCTCAAGGGTGAGCGCGATGCGGCGGAAGTTTCAGCAGCGCTCGATGCGTTGACTGAAGGCGCCAAGGGCAGTGCCAATCTGCTCGATCTCGCCGTCAAGGCCGCGCGCGCAAAGGCGACGGTCGGCGAAATCTCCGATGCGCTTGAGGTGGTCTACGGCCGTCATCGCGCGGAGATCCGCGCCGTGTCGGGGGTCTATCGATCGGAGGCGAGTGCCATGGCGAGCGCTCTCGGCAAGGTGCAGGGTCTCGTCGAGAATTTCGAGCGCAACGACGGGCGCCGCCCGCGCATTCTGATCGCCAAGATGGGCCAGGACGGCCACGATCGCGGCCAGAAGGTGATCGCCACCGCATTCGCCGATCTCGGGTTCGACGTCGACATCGGGCCACTGTTCTCGACGCCGGAAGAGGTCGCGCGCCAGGCCGTCGAGAATGATGTGCACATTGTCGGCGTGTCGTCGCTTGCGGCGGGACATTTGACACTAGCGCCGGAGCTGCGTGCGGCGCTCGAGGCGGAGGGCCGCGGTGACATCATGATCGTGATCGGCGGTGTCATTCCACCCGCCGACTACCCGGCTCTATACGAGGCAGGCGCAAAGGCTGTGTTCGGCCCCGGCACGAACATCCCCGAGGCTGCCGCCGACCTTCTTGAGAAGCTCAATGTCGCGCTGGGTTACGCGCCCAAGGTCGCGGCGGAGTAGACGCGGCGAAGATGTGCCTGCTTAGCGGCGAGGCCGCGGGATAGGGGTTTTCATCTGAGCGTCGACGATGCTGCCGATCTCGCCCTGGCAGCCGGCGAGGCAGACCGTACAGATCATGCCTGTGGGGCAGCCGGCGACGTCGAGATCCTCGACCGGCTTTACCGTCTGAACACGATTGCGGGGCAGCCCCTTCGGGCTCGTCGGATCCTCTGCGTCGCTTGCAGTCTCGGCGCCACGCGCAGCCTCTCGGCTGCGAACGCGGGGGACGTACGTTACGCCCGATGTGCCGCTGGAGCTGTCGGCGCCTTGTCCGTCGTGGTGCTGCTCGTCGTGCGATTTGCGCTGAGACGTCGCGCCGTCCTGGCTCGACGAGTGGTCCTTGCTCGCGCGGACTTTGCCGCCGCGCCGCGCCTCCGCATCGGAAATGCTGAAAGCCATTCCGGAAAGAGCAACGAAGATGACCAAACCGACACGGACAACCGCCGTCAGCACCAGACGCCAGGACATGTGACACTCCCTCGGCACGCAGTTAGCCGTGTCACGCTACGGCAAATCTCTTTATCGACCGTAAAGGATGGGGCGAGCCGCGGACGCTGAGGCGGGTGCAGATGACCGTCGTTGGAAACGAAAATGCGCTGAAGCAATCTGTCAGGCTCAATCTGCCGCTCAAGAATAT
>JAEYYJ010000345.1 GCA_023430845.1 Pseudomonadota bacterium | reverse complement strand
ATCCTGTACGGCCCGCTCGCCAATGGCGCGACGACACTCATGTTCGAGGGTGTGCCGAACTATCCGACGGCCTCGCGCTTCTGGCATGTCGTGGACAAGTGGAGCGTCAACACGTTCTACACCGCACCGACGGCGATCCGCGCGCTCATGGGCGCTGGCGATGACTTCGTGAAGCGCACGAGCCGTGCATCTCTGCGCCTGCTCGGTTCGGTCGGTGAGCCGATCAATCCGGAAGCCTGGGAATGGTACAATCATGTCGTCGGTGACACTCGTTGCCCGATCGTCGATACATGGTGGCAGACGGAGACTGGCGGCATTCTGATCACGCCGTTGCCGGGCGCGACGAAGACGAAGCCCGGCTCGGCGACGCTGCCGTTCTTCGGTATCAAGCCTGCGCTGGTCGATGAGAAGGGCACGACCATCGAGGGTGCCGGCGCCGGCAATCTCGTGATCCTCGATAGCTGGCCGGGGCAGATGCGCACGGTCTACGGCGATCACGAGCGCTTCGTTCAGACCTATTTCTCGACCTATCCGGGGACGTACTTCACTGGTGATGGCTGCCGGCGCGACGAGGACGGCTATTACTGGATCACCGGGCGCGTCGACGACGTCATCAACGTGTCAGGTCACCGTCTCGGTACGGCCGAGGTCGAGAGCGCGCTCGTTGCGCATCCGAAGGTGGCCGAAGCCGCCGTTGTCGGTGCGCCGCATGATCTCAAGGGCCAGGGCATCTACTGTTACGTCACGCTGATCCAGGGCAACCAGCCGTCCGACGACCTGAAGAAGGAGCTCGTCGCGACTGTCCGCCGGATCATCGGTCCGACGGCGTCGCCCGACTGGATACAGTTCTCGCCAGGTCTCCCGAAGACGCGTTCGGGGAAGATCATGCGCCGCATTCTGCGCAAGATCGCCGAGGACGATTTCTCCAATCTCGGTGATACCTCGACGCTGGCCGAGCCGGCCGTTGTCGAAGATCTCGTCGCCAACCGGCAGAACCGCAAGGCAGGTTGACGCGGTTGGAAGCATCGAAGGGTCGGCAGGGCAGTCAGGCCTTGGCCGGCCCTTCTTATTTGTAAGCCCGCGCTGTAGCCTGTCCGGAAACGCAATTTGGTGCCGAGATCATCATGCAGCAGCGGAGCGCCTCGCGCAGATCGGCCAGCCCGCCGTGCCGCGCATTCATGATGCGGCTCCACGCGACGCGCGGTTTCCGCTCCTTCTCGGAAGCGCCAAGACGATCCTTTCTGTCATAGCCAGCATCGCAACATCGCTGCGCTCCGGCGCCTCATGCCCGATCCAGTGCTCGAGCTGTCGCGTGCTAATGCGGATAGCCGCGCGATCGGACACGGCGATTGGGTGGAAGTGCGCACGCGCGGCGGAACGGTCGTCGCGAAGGCCGCCATCGTCGCAGGGCTCGCGCCCGGCGCCGTCTTCGGTCAGCACGGCTGGTGGGCGAAGGGCGAAGCCGGCACGCCGTATGATGCGGCGCATCCGCTGGCCGCCAATGTGAACAATGCCATCGCGACCGACCGCACGGATCCTGTCAGCGGGTCGATCCCGCTGCGGTGCTCTGCGTGCGAGGTGGTTTAGCTCGCGCCTTAACATCGACGACCGCTGCGCTCATCACGCGGCGGTCGTCGTGATCCTGTCAGTTCTTGACCAGCTTGCAGCCGCCCTGATCGATCGGGCGGAAGGCCTGCTCGGCCGGAATCGTGCGGACGAGCTTGTAATAGTCCCATGGGCCCTTCGACTCCGCGGGGCTCTTGACCTCGAAGAGATACATGTCGTGCATCTTGCGTCCGTCGATGCGGACTGAGCCCTTGCCGAAGAGCGGATCGTCGGTCGGCATTTCCTTCATCTTCGCGACGACCTTGTCGCCCGGCTCATCCGTCCCGAGCGCCTGCACGGCCTTGAGGTAGTGGATGATGCTCGAATAGAAGCCGGCCTGCGCCATCGTCGGGCGGCGGTTCTTGAAGCGATCGCCCCAACGCTTCGACCAGGCTCGCGATTCCTCGGTCCGATCCCAATAGAAGGCGCTCGTGAGCTGTAGGCCCTGCGCCGTTTCGAGGCCGAGGCTGTGGATGTCCGAGATGAAAACGAGGAGGCCGGCGAGCTTCTGCCCGCCTTTCACGACGCCGAACTCCGCCGCCTGCTTGATCGAGTTGATCGTATCTCCGCCGGCATTGGCAAAGCCGACGATCTTCGCCTTCGAGGCTTGCGCCTGCAGAATGAAGGACGAGAGATCCGAGGTATTGATCGGATGACGTACGCTGCCGAGGACCTTGCCGCCGGACTTCGCCACCACCGCGCTGACATCGCGTTCGAGTGCGTGGCCGAAGGCATAGTCGGCGGTGACGAAGTACCATGTGTCGCCGCCAGCTTTCACCACGGCGCTTCCGGTGCCGTTCGCGAGCGCGTAGGTGTCGTACACCCAATGAATGGTGTTGGCATTGCAGAGCTTGCCGGTGATGTCCGACGAGGCTGGATCGGAAGCGAGAAAAATCTTGTTCTTGGTGGCAACAAGCGACTGGATCGCCAGACTGACAGCCGAGGACGATGCGCCGGCGATCATGTCTACGCCGTCCACATCGAACCAGCGACTGCCGACCGTGACGCCGATGTCAGCCTTGTTCTGGGTGTCGGCGTAGACGAGCTCGATCTTTTTGCCGAGCACGGTCCCGCCGAAATCCTCGACGGCCATGCGGGCTGCTTCAACGGCACCCATGCCGTTGATATCGGCGTAGATGCTGTTCATGTCCGTGAGCACGCCGATCCTCACGACGTCTCCGGAGATCTGCGCATTGGCAGGGGCGGCCGCGAGGGCCAAGGACAGCGCGGTCGCGCTGCCGACAAGCAATCGTGTCAGCGACATCAAGAATATCCTCCCAGGTTATAGTTATTGGCATCGTGCAGCGCAGCGCGTGTTTCCGGATAGCCGGATACTTGCGCTGTCAGCAGAGCGTCGGACGGCTCGTTGGCCTCCGTTGTCGCGTATTGAATAGCACCGTCAGTGACTTGGCAACTGGTGAGCCTATCGGGCGAAGTCACTCGCCTCGCGGCAGCCAGCGCCGCGGCGTCTCTCGCTTGTCGTCATAGGCGGCTTCGAATACGGGGGAGGCGAGTATGGCCTGGACGCGCAAGACACCCGTGCCCGTATTGTGAAAGCCGTGCTTGCGGCCGGCGGGAATGACAGCCGACTGGCCAGCCGTAAGCCGGCGCCGCTCGTCATCCAGCCATACCTCCGCCTCGCCTTCGAGAACGGTCAATATTTCCTCGACGGCATGGAGATGCGCCGGCGCGCCGAGGCCCGGATCGCACCATTGCTCGAACACGGCAAGCTGCGACGTGCCGTTGGCAGCGGACGCCACCATGCGCGTGAGTACGCCCGGGCGCCACTCGTCCTGGGGCTGGCTCGCATGGTCGATGGTCGTCATGGACATGTGCCAGCTCCATGGATTGATCGCGAATTATGTGGCGGGACTCACTTCGCGGCGACGGGGCCGTCGAACGCGCGCCTGAAGCCGCCGGTCTTCTCCGCGAGATACTGTGCGAAGTCGTAGTTCGGACGCTCGAGATGGCTCAGATGACCTGCGCGAGACGCGCCCGCCGAGACGCCGCGATAAACGCGCTCCGTGCAGCCGCGATCCTCGATGTTGACCTTGTCGAGCAGGGTCTTGAGCTGCGCAAAGCTTGCCTGCGCCTCTGGTGAGTTGACGAAGTCCGGCGACATGCCGCCGCCAAAGATCATGTGCACCTGACCGACGCCGTGCGGATGCAGTGAGAGATACCAGAAGTAGCCGGGCGTCAGCGTCACCAGCATGCTCGGATACACGGCGAGCAGGAAAGTCGTGCGCCGGCGATCGCCCTGCATGCGTGTGTTGTTCGGATGGGCGAGCGCAATCTTGAGCGTGCCGTCCTTCAGGATGGTGTGATAGTTGAACGTCGGCAGGCCCGGCGGGCAGTCCATTTCATCGAGCTTCGAGAGGCCGCCGATCGTACCCGCATGGCACATCGGCAGGTGATAGCTCTCCATGAAGTTCTCGGCGAGGATCTTCCAGTTCGTGTCCCACACATGGGTCTCGCGGAAGGTCTCGGTGTACGTCTCCATGGCGAAGTCGGCGATGAGACCTTGGACTTCCGACAGATGCTCGGCGACGGGCGGCAGCTCCGGATTGAGCGTGACCATGATCCAGCCGAGCCACTCCTCGCATCTCACTGCCGGCAGCCGATAGTGCTCGGCGCAGAAGTCGCGATTGAGCTGCATGGCCGGCGCCGCCCGCAGCGTGCCGTCGAGATTGTACGTCCAGGCATGATACGGACAGACGATCGCGCGCTTGTTCCCGGAGCCTTCGAGCAGCGTCGACATGCGATGGAGGCACACGTTCGACATGGCGCGCAGCTTGCCGTCGCCGTCGCGAATGACGAAGATCGGCTGGCCCGCCAACTCGTATGTGAGGTAATCGCCGGGCTTCTTGAGTGCATCGGCGCGGCCGACGGTCACCCACTCCTTGGCGAATACATCCTTGATCTCGCGGTCCAGAAATTCCTGGCTTGTGTAGACGCTCGGCGGCATGGCCCGCGCCCGCTCGAAGGGCTCGCTGACATTGGCGATCAGCTCTCGCACGGGAGGTGACACGGTCATGCGGCTCAGGTCCCTCGTTTCGACCCGGAACGGGTTCGCGAGGCCTGACGGTATCAAGCCGGACGTGCGGCCACAATTCTTATCGAAGGCTCAGGGATCATCCGGTGTCTTGACGGCTCGTTGCTCGTCGCCCAGGCCAATCAGCGGATCGCGTCCTTCGAAGCGATCACGGTAAAGCGTTGCCTGAACCAGGAACATGAACGTCACCGGCGTTGTCGTCGTAACGAATATGCCGATGAGGATCTCATGAACGACCGGGCGCGTCTGGCTGACGGAGAAATAGATCATCGACGCAGCCAGAATGCTGAAAAGGCCGAGTGTCGTGCCGAGCGTCGGCGCGTGGATGCGCTCATAGAAGGTCTTAAAGCGCAACAATCCGATTGAGCCGATCAGAGCGAGGCCGGAGCCGAGCAGGAGCAACATCGACGTCAGAATGGCCGCCCACAGCGGCAGCTCCTCAAGCGCATTCATTCGATGACCTCGCCACGCATGAGGAACTTCGCCATGGCCACTGTCGCAACGAAGCCGAGCAGGCCGATCGCAAGGGCCACTTCGAAATAGAGCGTGGTGCCGGAGCCGATGCCGAAGACCAGGAGCAGCAGCATGGCGTTGACGTAGAGCGTATCCATGCCGAGCACGCGATCCTGGGCTCGCGGCCCCCGGATGATGCGGAAGGCCGCAGCGGCCATAGCCAGCGTCAGAAAGCCTTTGGATATCGTGAGCGCCGTAGACAGGATCATTCCGCTCATTCGAAGATCTCCTTCAGCAGGCCCTCGTAGCGGACCCTGATGATCTCGCCCCAGTCGTCGTCATCGGCGAGGTCGAGAACGTGGATGATGAGCACGTTGCCAGCTGGCTCATAGGTCACCCAGCTCGTCCCCGGCGTTGCCGTGATGATGCAGGCGAGGACGGCGAGGCTGTAGTGAGAGCGCACGCTGAGCTGGATGCGGACGAAGCCCGGTGTCCGTTCGCGCTTGTCCTTGAAAACAAGGCGCGCGACGCGCACGTTCGACCGGATCATATCGACGAAGACTTCGAGACCGAGCCGCATGATGATCCACAACCGCCTGAAGAGCAGCGGTGGCGCGTCGAGACGCACCAAGATCCAGGATCCGGCAATGGCGATCGCACTGCCAAGGAGAATCTGCCCGACCGAAATGCTTTCGTTCAGCAGCAGCCACGTGCCCAGCAGCATCGCGGAAATGACGGGAAATGGCAGCCATCGGCTCATGGCTTGACCTCCCCTGGCGCAGGCGTGGTCGGTGTTTTCGCCTGTACGGCGCCGATGTATGGCCGGCCCAGCTCCAGCCCGCTGGCCGTCGCTTGCATGAAGCGCATGACGGGCCCGGCCTGCACGGTGAGTGCAATGCAGAGAAAGAGCAGGATCGCAACCGCGCCGAGCTCGACACTGCGGACCTGCGGCAGCTCTCGCTCCGTGAATGTCCAGAACGTGCGTATGCCGGCGCGGGTCATGGCAACGATCGTCGCAAAGCCCGAGATCAGAATGACGGCGAGCAGTATCCAGCCTTGCAACGAAATAGTGCCGCCCCCCGTCAGCCAGTGCTGATCGAGCAGGCTGCTGAGAATGGCGAACTTCGCGATGAAGCCCGAGAGCGGCGGCAGACCGGAGAGCAGCAGTGCGCAGGCAAGAAACGCGACGCCAAGCACGGCCAGGAGAGCGGGGATTGCGACGCCGACGACCTCCGCCTCGTCGAATTCTCCCTCTTCCTCCGCGCCGTAGGCTTCCAATGTTACGGCGAGGACGTCGTCGGCGGGCGTTCGGCCGCGCTCCACGAGCTCGATGAGCAGGAAGAACGCGGCGACCGTCAACGTGGAGCTGATAAGGTAGTACAACGCTGCGGTGGTCATGCCGGTGCCGCCAAGACCGATAGCGGCCAGCATCGTCCCGGAGGAAACCAGCACGCTGTATCCCGCGAGGCGGCCCATGTCTTGTGACGCCAGCATGCCGATCGCGGCGAAGCACATGGTCGCGATGCCGATCGTGAACAGCCAGCCCTCGGCGAAAAGCATAGTCTCTCCGCCGGACGCCTCTGTCGTAATCGATCCGAGACGGAGAATGACGTATATGCCCACCTTGGTCATGACCGCGAAGAGTGCCGCCACGGGCGCACTTGCTGCGGCGTAGAGTGTCGGCAGCCAGAAGCCGAGTGGCCATGCCGCGGCCTTGACGAGGAACGCGACGCCGAGGATCGAGGCCCCGATATCGAATAGGCGCCGCTCGGAAGGATCGAGGAGCGGGATACGTTCGCCGAGTGCGGCCATGTTGAGCGTGCCGGCGGTGCCGTAGATCAAGCTGACGCCGATAAGGAAGAGCGTGGCCGACGCGAGATTGATCACAATGTAGTGCAGGCTCGCGCTGACACGCGCACGTCCCGAGCCGTGGAGCGCCAATCCATATGACGCGGCGAGCAGCACTTCGAAGAAGACGAAGAGATTGAAGAGGTCACCGGTCAGAAAGGCGCCGTTTAGTCCCATGAGGAGGAACTGGAAGAGTGGATGGAAGAAGCTGCCCGCGCGATGCCAAGATGCCAACGCGAAGAGGAGAGCCGCACAGGCGAGCGTTGCTGTGAGCACCAGCATCAAGGCCGCGAGACGGTCGGCGACCAGCACGATGCCGAAGCTCGCCGGCCAGTTGCCGAGGAGGTAGACCTTGACTGTCTGCGCCGGCTCCGGCGCCGCGCTCGAGATGAGAAGCGTGATGGCAACCGCGAGCAACGAGAGCGTCGAGAGGATGCTGATCGCGGCAATGGCCTCACGGCGACGGCCGTCGAGCAACAGCATGAGCCCGCCGGCAATCAGCGGGATGATGATCGGCGCGATGATGAGGTGGTCGGCGAGTATCACGATTCCCGCTCCACACTATCGACGTGATCGCTGCCGGAGAGCCCTCGCGCGACGAGTATGACCACAAGAAACAGGGCGGTCATTGCAAAGCTGATGACAATCGCGGTGAGCACGAGTGCCTGCGGCAACGGGTCGACGTAGCGCGCGAGATCGCCGGTTTGCGATGGATCAAGAACAGGCGGTGCGCCGACGCGCAGCCGCCCCATGCCGAAGATGAAGAGATTGACCGCGTAGGACAGCAGCGAAAGCCCGATGATCACTTGAAAGGTGCGCGGGCGCAGAAGCAGCCATATGCCTGATCCGGCCAGAACACCGATGGTGCTCGCGATGACGAGTTCCATCAGGTCGCTCCTTCTGCAGACTGTGCGGCTTTACTGGTCGTGCGACTGACCCGGATCGACTGATGGGCGATCGCTATGAGCATGAGAACGGTCGCTCCGAGGACCAGTGCGAAAACGCCGAGGTCGAAAAGCAGAGCCGAGGCCATCGGCAAGCGACCGAGAACGGGAAGATCCACGTACTGGAAGGACGACGTGAGGAATGGCCGGCCGAAGTAGGTCGCGCCAATGCCTGTGCCGCCGGCCGCCAACAGGCCGAAGCCGATCCAGCGTACTGGCAGCACTGTCAGGCGATCTTCGACCCACCGTGCGCCGCCGGCGATGTATTGAAGAATGAAGGCAATGGCGAAGGTCAGCCCGGCGACGAAGCCACCACCCGGAAGATCGTGTCCGCGCATGAAGAGGAACATCGCCACCATGGCGACGACGGGGAACAGAAGCCGCATGATGAGGCCGGGCACGATCATGTAGTGGGCCGAGATCGGTTCCTTGCTCAGCTGATCGTGCGCGGCGTCGAACTCGTTCTGGAAACGCTTTTGCTCAGGGAGCACGACGCTGTCCCGCGCCGGGCGGAAGCGGCGGAGCAGCGCGTAGACCGTGATTGCGACGATCCCGAGCACGGCGATCTCGCCGAGCGTGTCGAAGCCTCTGAAGTCGACGAGAATGACGTTGACGACGTTCCGGCCGCCGCCTTCCGTGTAGGCCTTCTCAAGGAAGTTCGCGGAGATGGTAAAGGACTGCGGTCGCGTCATGACGGCATAGGACAGCGCCGCCAAGCCCGCACCGCCGACGGCGGCGATCGCGAAGTCGCGGATGCGCCGCGCTAGAATTGGCGCGGTGGTCGTCCGTTCGACTACCTCCTCCCGCCGCTTCGGCAGCCATCTGAGGCCGAGCAGCAGAAGCACGGTCGTCACGATCTCGACGAGGAGCTGGGTCATCGCCAGATCCGGCGCGGATGCCCACGCAAATGTTATGCACGTCGAAAGCCCCGCGCCGCCCATGAGGATCACGGCCGCAAGGCGATGGAACTTCGCCTGTTGGGCCGCTCCCAAGGCGCAGAAACATCCGACGATCCAAACGAGGAGGAAGCTCCTGTCGATCTCGTTCAGCCGTGGGAGATGAATGTCGATCAAGCCCTTGGACAGCGGCCAGAGCGCTGCGAGTATCGTGACGCAGAGCAGAAGCACGATCTGGGGCTGCAGTCGTGTCGAGCCCAATGATTTCACGAGCGCCGTTGCACCGCGCCACGACGCGAGCGCGACGGCACGCTCGAATATGCGCTGTCCTTTGAGATGGCGCAGGATCGGCGCGCCTTCCACATTGCCTGCGAGGTACTTTTGCAGGACGGCATAGATTGCAATGCCACCGACGAGGGCGAGCAGGCTCATCCAAAGTGCCGGCGTGAAACCGTGCCAAACGGCGAGGCTGTACTCCGGTGTCGAACCCCCGAGCACGGCCCGCACGGCAATGTCGAGAAAACCGCCGACTGTTATCTGCGGGGCGATGCCGACAAGAACGCATGTGAGCACGAGAAAGGCAATCGGCAGCAGCATCCAGAGGACGGGATCGTGCGGCTTGCGCGGCAGGTCGGTCGCCGGTGGGCCAAAGAACACCTGATGGATCAGCCGCAGGGAGTAGGCGACGCTGAACATGCCGGCGAGCGTGGCGATATAGGGCAACGCGTCATCCAGGGCCGAAGAAACGTGCGTTTCGACCGTCTCGGCGAAAAACATTTCCTTCGACAGAAAGCCGTTGAGCAGCGGCACACCCGCCATCGCGGCGGCGGCCACCATCGCCAGGATGGCGGTGATCGGCATGGCGCGGAAGAGGCCGCCTAGGCGGCGCACGTCGCGCGTGCCGGCTTCGTGGTCGATGATGCCGGCGGCCATGAACAGCGAGGCTTTGAAGGTCGCGTGGTTCATGATGTGGAAGATGGCTGCGACCGCCGCCAGCGGGCTGCCGAGCCCGAGCAGCAGGGTGATGAGCCCGAGATGACTGATGGTGGAATAGGCGAGCAGCCCTTTGAGATCCTGTTGGAACAGCGCAAGGAAGGCGCCGAGCAGCAGCGTTGTGGCGCCGAGCGTCGTGAAAATCCAGAACCAGGCGTCGTGCCCGGCCATCACCGGCCATAAGCGCGCCAGCAGAAAGACGCCCGCCTTCACCATGGTGGCCGAATGCAGATACGCTGAGACAGGCGTGGGCGCTGTCATCGCGCGCGGCAACCAGAAATGAAACGGGAACTGCGCGCTCTTGGTCAGCACGCCGGCAGCGATCAGGAGAAGGGTCGGCAGATAGAGCGGATGGGCGGTGACGGTAGCGCCCGAGCGGAAGACCACATCGAGGTCGTAGCTGCCGACAATCTGACCGAGCAGGAGCATCCCTGCGAGCAGGCAGAGGCCCCCCGCCGCCGTCACGGTAAGCGTGATACGTGCGCCTTCGCGGGCATTCTGATTGTGGTGCCAATAGGCAATGAGGAGAAACGAGTAGAGGCTCGTGAGCTCCCAGAAGAACACGATCTGGATGAGATTTCCCGACATGACAATGCCGAGCATCGCGCCCATGAAGCCCAGCAGGAACGAGAAGAACCGCGGGACCGG
>JAEYYJ010000292.1 GCA_023430845.1 Pseudomonadota bacterium | reverse complement strand
GAGATGAAGTTGGCGAGGCGATCGAGCGCCTGCGTCAACTGCCGCTCGGGCACGGCATAGCCGAGCTCCTTGGCGCGCGTCAGGAAGTCGGTGACGTAGCCCGTGAGCCAGAGATCGGGCTCGCCGGGTCCCCATATGCCGAATGCGCCGGACGAGTCCTGCATTTCGAGAACGCGCGCGACGGCTTTGTCCACGCGCTCCTTGAGCTTGCTTTCCTCGGCAAGGCCGATGCGCTTGGCAACATCATTGACGTAGAGCAGCGGCAAGGCGCGGCTCGTCGTTTGCTCGGCGCAACCATAGGGATAGCGATCGAGCGAGGCGAGCAGCCCCGGCACATCCATGCCGGCGGACGGCCCCACGTTGAGCGCAATGCGCGTACTCGACGGGATCAGATCCGTCAGCAGATCCTGCGAGAGGCTCAGGCGTCCGCCCTTCGCGGAAAGATTCGCAACATGCGTGCGGCGGATGTCGTTCGCAGGCGGCATGACCTCCAGTGCCACGCGACGGCGGACTTCTATGCCATCGGGGCCGTTGACGCGCACGCTGTAGACATGGCGACCGAGGCCTGCGGGCTTGATCGCAATGCGCTCAGCGCGGCGCTGGTTTGGTGCAAGGGTCGGATTGCGCTGGGCGAGCGACGTCGCGAGGCCTTGCGGATTCTCCTGTTCGGCCGCGAGCTGGTACGCTGCGTCGGGGCCCTCGATATTGTGCACGTCGATGGCGATACTGGCTTCATCGCCGAGGCTCAGGAAGCGCGGTGCCGTCACGGTCAGCGCGAGCGCATCGCGCACGAGCACATCCGATCCGGCCGAGCCGAGCTTGCCGGCGCTCCACGCGACGGCCATGAGGCGCACTGTGCCGTTGAAGTCGGGCATGTCGAACTTGGCTTCGGCCGTACCATCCGCCTTGACTTCGACGATGCCGGAGAACAGCGCGAGCGGCTTCTCGACGGGCGGACTGCCGCGCATGGACATGCCGCCGCCGCCTTCGCCGTCACCGCCCGAGCGGAGCGATCCGCGTGTCGCGCGCATCCCGTCGATGAGGCGGCCATAGAAGTCGCGGATTTCGACGCCGAGACGACGCTGGGCGTGGAAGTGGCGCTCAGGGGCGGGCGCCTCGAAGCGCGTGAGGTTCAGAATGCCCATATCGACAGCGGCGATCGTGAGGCGTGCCGCTTCGCCAGCTTTAAGGCCTTCGATTTTCACCGGCACGACGAGTGTGCTTGCCGGTTTGATCTTTGCGGGCGCATTCAGCGTGAGCTTGAGCGTTTCGCTCTCGGTATCGAGGGCGAGCCAGCGCACGCCGATGGCACGGCTTGGCATGCGCTTCGCACCTTCGTCCATGGCGCGATAGAACATGGCCGTGATATAGGCACCCGGCATCCACTTCGCATCGACGGGCAACGTAATCTCACCACCGCCGGCCGGAATGTCCGCATCCTGCATGGTGAGCAGGCCGCTCGAAAGCACGGCGAGGCGCACCTTGCCGGCAGCGCGCGTGTTGATGCGCACGCGGGCGGTGTCGCCAGCCTTGTAGGTCGGCTTGTCGAGCACGACGTCGAGCACCTCGGGGCTCTCCGCGTCCTCGCTTGCGTGCCAGCCGACATTGAAGGCCACGCTCGCGACGCCCGGCGCCTTGGGATCGGCGCTCGTCACTTCAATGCGATAGCGGCCCCAGTCGAGCGACGGCGCTTCGATGCGCGCGGGGGCAGCGCCGTCCGAGTTAGCTGTGCCGTTAGCGACGCGCTTCGTCGTGGTGACAGCTTCGTAGTTCCACTGGCCGTCGCGGCTGTACCACTGCCAGCGCTGATTGAGCTGGAGGATTTCCCACTTGAGGGCCGCGCCGGATTGCGGCGCGCCCTCGGCGTTCACGAGCAACGTTTCGAAGCGCGCTGTCTCGCCTTCACCGACCTGGCCACCTGCGAACAGCGGCTTTATGCCGACGCGCGCTGAGCGCGTGTCGACGGGGAGGCGAACACTGCGCTCGATCGTGCGGCCACTCTCTTCGCGCAGGCGCACAAGGATTTCCGCTTCGAGCGGCTTTGCGGTCTTCGGTATGGCCGGAAGACGCACACCAATAAGTCCAAGGCCGTCGGCGCCAGTCTGTGGGAGATTTTCGAGTGGCTGGCGCACTGGCATGACCTGCTCACCCGCAAGGCCGAACTTGTACCCCGCAAATCCGGGCAGGTCGCCTGCAGCCGGCCGGACGTTGATGTCGCCTTCCATGGCGAGCCCGGCTGCGGGCGGGCCGTACAGATAGCGGCCGTTGACCGCGATGGAGGCAGTTTCCTCGATTGCAATGCTCTTCGTCTGGGGTTCCAGCGTCAGTGCCAGACGTTCCGGCAGGAAGTCCTCGACGAGGAAGGAGGTCTGCGCGAGAGCTTTGCCCTTATCGTCGAGGAGGAGGCGGGCGCGCCACGTTCCCGTCATCGCGGTCGGGGGAAGCGCGAGCGTCGCGGCACGCCCGCCAAGCTGTGGTTCATTGAGGGCGAAGCGGCGATGCTCCACGCCGTCCGGTCGCGTCACGATCAGCGTTGCGGGTGTATCGGCGGCAGCACCGGTGCGATCGCGCAGCAGTGAGATGAGATACACGGGCGCGCCCGGACGGTAGACGCCACGATCGGCGTAGACATAGCCGTCGAGCGGACCTGGCTGCTCGCGACCCTTCACGCCACGGTCCGTGAGATCGAAGGCCGCCGTCGCGAGATCGAGGAAGGCGTAGTCCTTATTGCCCTCGGCAACGAGAAGGGCAGGCGCGAGGCCGCCCGTGCCGCGCATGAGGCCGGCATCGAAGCGCATGTAACCGCGTGCGTCGGTTTTGCCGGTCGCCAGCACTTCATTGTTGCGCGCGACGAGGCGGACGGCAATTTCTCCGGCGGGCGTTGCGGCCCCGAGCGTACGCACGAAGGCATGGAGGCCGTCGTCGCCCGATAGTGCGGTCAAACCGAGGTCGGAGACGATGAACCACTGTGTCGCTGGTGCCTGGTACTCGTTGCGCTTGGCATCGGCCGCCGAGGCGATGGCGAGATAGACCCCCGGCGCGAGATCCGGAATGGCCTCGCTGACAGGGATGGCCG
>JAEYYJ010000104.1 GCA_023430845.1 Pseudomonadota bacterium | reverse complement strand
GCGACGAGGAACTGATGCGGATGCGTGCTCCGGAGGCCGAACGTGGCCCAGATACGGTTCGCACCGGCATCGAGCGTGATGAGGTCATCCTTGCCGATGAAGCCCTGCATGGCGCTGATGATGTCGGCGTGATGCACGCTGCCTTGGCCTGCTTTCAGCGCAGGCAGGCGATCGAAGTCCCACTTGTCGCGCAGTGATGCGATGTGCGCGAGGCGCGCGGCCTTCTTCGCCGCACCGAGTTCGAGCTTGGCGAGCTCCGCGATGACATCGGCAACGTCAGCCGTGATGGCGTGATCGACCGGATAGACCCAGCCCGCATTGCGCGGATCGATGTCCACCTGCACGAGCGCCTGCTCTCCGGGACGGATCATCGCGGGATCGCGGAAGCGCGTGTAGTCCGGCCCCATGCTCGCACCAAGCATGACAATGAGGTCGGCTGCAGCAACAGCGCGGTTCGCACACGCGTGCCCCCACGTGCCGAGCATGCCGACGGCGATCGGTGCCTTCTCCGAGATTACGCCCTTGCCGTTGTAGCTCGTGGCGACGGCAATGCCGCTCGCCATGGCAAGATCTTGCAGCGCTTGGCCGGACTCAGTCATCGTCACGCCGTTGCCGGCAATGATCAGCGGCCGCTCGGCGCGCGCGAGCATGTCAGCGAGCTTGCGCACGGCCGCAGCATCAGGACGCGGCGGCGTGTAGCGATGATAGCCTGCTGAAGGATAAAGCACGGGCTTCATGTCGGCCGGCGCTTCCGCACGGATCATCGGCGTCTTCATGACAACCGCGGCAGGCCCCATGCGCGGCAGGCTCGCGTGCTTGATCGCCATCTGCACACCGTAGACGGCTTCCTGCGGCGCGGTCGCGTAGGTGCAGTACTTGGTGATCGGCTTCAGCGAAGCCATGGCGTCTGCACCGGCATAGTCGCCAGTCATGGTCTGATAGACGCCCATCTGGCCATAGCCGTCATAGTCTGACGTCTCGGTCAGCACGACCATGGGCGAGCCGGCGAAGTGCGCCTCGAGAATCCCCATGCCGCCGATCGTTGTGATCCACGGCCCCTGCCCCATGAGCACCGACGGCCGCCTCAGCAATCGCCCCGCCGTCTGCGCCATAACGGAAGCGATCCACTCGGAGCGCGTGAGCACGACGTTGAGCTTCTTCTCCTGGGCCTTGAAGGCAGGCAACGACCATGTGATGCCGAGACCGGGAAGCGTGAAGGCATGCGTAATGCCCCCTTCGACCAGGGCGTTGACGACGAGTTCGTTGGTCTTGACCATGTGCGCCGCTGGCCTCCAAATGAGAGTAGCATCGAGTTCTGTTTTGCATTGCGGAATACTGGATTTCTCACCCCGAAAGGTGCAATACGATCCGCAACGAGATGCGTGATTGCACACGAGGACGCCCATGACAAGCAACAACAGAGCCGTGGTGGTTACCGGCGCTTCCGGCTTCTTATCCGCATGGATATTGCCCAAACTGATCGCACGCGGCCGCAAAGTCGTGGCAATCGATATCGCGCGCGATGAAACCCGCCTCCGGCAGGCGACGCAGGGACAGTCTCCTCCAGGCATCGTCTGGGAGACGGCCGACCTGACCACCGATGGAATTATGTCTCGCATTGCAGAACAACATGCTGCCGACACGATCCTGCATCTCGCGGCGCTTCAGATCCCGGCCTGCAAGGCAAATCCGATCGCAGGGGCCAAGGTGAACGTCGTCGGGCACGTCGGCGTCCTCGAAGCGGCGCGTCACGTCGGTGCGCGCGTCGTCTACACGAGCTCGGTCGCCGCCAAGCCGCGCGGCGCTGCAAACGCACCGGCAAACTTGTACGGCGTCTTCAAGCGCGCGGATGAGGAGATCGCGCGCCTCTATGCCGAGGATTTCGGCGTCGCATCGTTCGGCCTGAGACCGCATGTCGTCTACGGCGTCGGTCGCGATCAGGGCGAAACCTCCGCTGTCACGAGCGCAATGCGCGCCGCCGCGATTGGCGAATCTTACGTCGTGCCGTGGACAACCGCGACATGCTTCCAGTTTGCCGACGACATCGCCGAGATGTTCGTGCGCGTTGTCGAAGCCGAATGGGATGGCGCGCATCTCGCAGACATGACCGACAACGTCGAAAGCACCGCCAATATCATCGATGTCATTCGCGCGATCGTGCCCACCGCCGACGTGCGCGCCGAAGGTCCCGAGAGAATCTCTCCGACTTCGGGCTTCGATGTTGCGCCCCTCGAGCGTGTCATTGGACCGAGGCCGCTTACGCCATTGAGCGAAGGCGTACGGCGGACCATCGATCATTTCCGTGAACTCGACGCATAAAGGGCCTTATGCACATGCGCGAATGCCATGAGTTTCATTCTGCGGAACAAATATTCCGATAGTCGAGATTCTTCTTTGACGAGGCTGCGACCCGCAACTAGGGTTTGGCCTCAGTTCGGCAAGGCGCCATAACGCGCCACTCATCCAGGAGGAAAGACTATGCTCCGCCTCAAGCGGCTCACCCGTATTGCTATCAGCGCGCTGGCGCCGTTGCTGATCGCCACAGGCGCTTCGGCTCAGGCCGCTTATCCCGAGCGTCCCGTAACTGTCATCGTCGCGTGGACAGCGGGTGGCGCCACAGATCTTCTAACGCGCGGCCTTCAGGACGCCTTCCAGAAAGCGCTCGGCGGCCAGCTCGTCGTGAAGAACGCGCCCGGCGCGGCTGGCACGCTCGGAACGGCGGAAGCAGCGCGCGCGACGCCCGACGGCTACACGATCCTTATCAGCCCGATCGGTCCCATCACGCTTCAGCCGCATCGTATGAAGCTCGACTACAGCTACGACAGCTTCGAGCCGATCTGCAAACTCGTCGACAGTCCGGTTGTCCTGATGGGTGCGCCCAACTCCAAGTACAAGACAGTTGCCGACATCGTGACTGCCGCCAAGGCCGCACCCGGCAAGCTCCCCTATGGATCGACCGGGCCTGGCACAACGCCCCACGTTGCCAAGCTCGCATTCGCCAAGGCTGCGGGCATCGATATCAAGCATGTGCCGTACAAGGGTTCGGCAGATGTCGTGCAGGGCCTGCTGACCAATACGGTCGAGCTGTTCACGGACCAGCCGAACCTTGTCCCCCAGTACAATCTCACGCCGATCGCCATCTACGCGAGCCAGCGCATCCCGACCTACAAGGACGTGCCGACCATGAAGGAGGCCGGCTACGATATACAGTTCTCGATCTGGAACACGATGTTCGCGCCGAAGGGCACGCCCGAGCCCGTACTCGCAAAGCTCGAAAGCGCCTGCCGCGCGACGATGACGGATGCCGGTGTGATCGAGGCACTTGCGAAGCAGCGCCAGCCAATAGATTTCCTCGACCGCAAGGGCACTGCGGCCTTCATCGCTGCTGAGTTCAAGAAGAACGGCGCGCTCCTCGCCGAGGCCGGCCTCACCGCGAAGTAGACCATCATCACTTCAGCTGTCATGGCGCCATGCGCCGTGACAGCTTGCGCGCCCGATGCTGTTCAGCAAGGATGCGCACCTGCAAAAAGCAGAACAATAAAAAATAAATCCAGAGGAGAACGCCTGAATGAGAAAGCACCTGGCCCTCGCGGTGGTCGCGGGGAGCATGGCCGCCCTTACCCCGGCATATGCTGCGTATCCTGAGCGCCCCGTTACCGCCATCGTGCCGTTCCCGGCAGGCGGCGCGACGGACCTGGTCGCCCGCGGACTTCAAGAAGCTTTCTCGCGCGCAATCGGACAGCAACTTGTCGTCAAGAACGTCAATGGTGCTGCGGGAACGATCGGCACCGCTGAAGCCGCAGCAGCATCCGCTGATGGCTACACCATCCTGATCTCGCCGAGCGGCCCGACGGCCGCACAGCCGCACCGCATGAAGCTCACGTACGACAAGGACAGCTTCGACCCCATCTGCAAGCTCGTCGAACAGCCACTCGTGCTGATGGCACCGAAGTCGAGCAAGTATCGCACGGTCGCCGATCTCATTGCAGCCGCGAAAGCCGAGCCCGGAAAGATCACCTATGGCACATCAGGTCCCGGCTCTATCACTCATCTCGCGAAGCTCGCGCTCGAGAAGGCGGCCGGCATTCAGCTGAAGCACGTGCCCTTCAAGGGCTCCGCGGATGCCGTGCAAGCAATGATGTCCAACACGACCGAGCTCTACAGCGACCAAGCCAATCTCGTGCCGCAGTACGATCTCTATCCCATCGCGGTCTATGCCGAGAAACGCATCGATACCTTCAAGGATACGCCGACCGTCCGCGAGGCCGGCTTCGATGTCGTCGTGACGAACTACAACAGCATCTACGTCCCGACGGGAACGCCGGCCGACGTAAAGGCAAAGCTCGGTGCTGCCTGCAAGGCCTCCCTTGAAGACGCGAAGGTCAAGGAGATTTTCGAGCGCCAGAAATACCCGATCGCCTATGAGGACGCAGCGACCTTCAAGGCCTTCTACGAGGCCGACTACAAGCGCGTCGGTGAACTCGTCCGCGCCGCCGGCCTCGGCAAGAAGTGATCCACATGGCGCGGGTGGTCCCGTACCGCCCGCGCCGTCACTAAAGAAGCAATCTCGTATGGGCCAACAGCAGCAGTACCTCTCCGGTCTCTTCTTCATCGTCTTCGGCGCGCTCGCCGTATGGGCGGGGAACGATCTCGCGATCGGAACAGCCGCTGACATGGGCATCGGCTATACGCCGCGTGCGCTGGCTATTGGCTGCATCGGCGTCGGCTGCCTGCTGATGCTGCAAGGCTATCGCGCGGCTCCCGCGGGCGACGGCAGCCGCATCGAGATCGCCTGGCGCCCGCTGTTTCTGGTGACGATCATGGTGATCGGATTCGGCCTGCTGCTGCCGCACCTCGGCCTACCATTGACCGTCGCGGTCATGACAGCCGCTGCCGCTCTATCGGGCGAGAACTTCAGCTGGACCATACTCGCTGCGATCGCCGTGGGCATGTCCAGTATGTCGTATCTGCTTTTTTCCGTTGCCCTCAATCTGCAAATCCCGGTCTGGCCCTTCTGATGGACTTGTTTTCAAATCTCGCACTGGGATTCTCCGTCGCCTTCACGCTGCAGAACCTCTTCTACTGTTTCGTGGGCGCACTCTTCGGAACGCTGATCGGCGTGCTGCCGGGCATTGGGCCGCTGGCGACGATCGCCATGCTGCTGCCCATCACGTTCCATCTTGAGCCGACCGGCGCGCTCATCATGCTTGCCGGTATCTTCTACGGCGCGCAGTACGGTGGCTCGACCACCGCGATCCTGGTCAATCTGCCGGGTGAGTCTTCGAGCGTGGTCACGGCGCTGGACGGCTATCAGATGGCGCGACAGGGCCGCGCCGGTATCGCGCTCGCCACGGCCGCGCTCGCGTCATTCTTCGCCGGCTGTGTCGCGACGATCGTTATTGCCATTGCGGCGCCTGCACTGTCGCGCATGGCGCTGCTGTTCGGACCACCTGAATTCACGGCTCTGATGGTCATGGGCCTCATTGCGGCGGTCGTGCTGGCCTCCGGCTCGATCATCGCATCGATTGGCATGGTCATGATCGGCATGCTGCTCGGCCTCGTCGGCACCGATGTCACGACGGGCGATCAGAGATTCGTGTTCGGCGTGCGCCAGATCTACGACGGCATCGATTTCGTCGTCGTGGCCATGGGCCTCTTCGGCGTGGCGGAGATCATCTCGAATTTGGCGGACCGCCACACGCGCGAGCTGCCATCGGGCAAGATCACGCGCCTCATGCCGACGAAGGACGACGTGAAGCAGGCAGCGCCGGCCACAGTGCGCGGCACACTCCTCGGCTCGATCCTCGGCGTGCTGCCCGGTGGCGGCGCACTCGTCTCGTCATTCGCGTCCTACAGCCTCGAGAAACGCCTCGCAAAGGATCCATCCCGTTTCGGCAAAGGTGCCATCGAAGGCGTCGCCGGCCCGGAGGCTGCGAACAATGCGGGCGCCCAGGCGAGCTTCATCCCGATGCTCGCGCTCGGCATCCCACCGAATGCCGTCATGGCGCTCATGATCGCCGCGATGACCATCCATGGCATTACGCCAGGCCCGAAATTCCTCACCGACCAGCCCTCTCTGTTCTGGGGCATGATCGTGAGCATGTGGATCGGCAATATGATCCTTGTGGTCCTGAACCTGCCGCTCGTCGGCATCTGGGTGAAGCTGCTCAAGATCCCTTATGCCTATCTCTTTCCCGCGATCCTGGTGTTCTGCTGCGTCGGCGTGTACTCCATCAACTATCGCGTCTTCGATATATTCCTGATGGCGGGCTTCGGCGTCTTCGGCTACTTCCTGCGCCGCATCGGCTGTGAGCC
>JAEYYJ010000199.1 GCA_023430845.1 Pseudomonadota bacterium | reverse complement strand
TCACCCGGATGGTCGCGCTCGGGCTGACCGCGCCGATGGCGAGCCAGATGCTCGACTTCGTCGGCGTCGCGCGCGCCGATACGAAATTCAACTACAAGCCGACCAAGCGCGGCGGCGGCGGCGCACTGCGGCTGCTCTGGTGGCAGGCTCCTACGCTCCTCAATCCGCACTTCGCGACCGGTACGAAAGACCAGGACGCTTCGCGCATATTCTATGAGCCGCTTGCCGGATGGGATGCCGACGGCAACCTCGTCGCCGCGCTGGCAGCCGAAATTCCGAGCCGGGAGAACGGCGGTCTTGCCGCCGACGGCAAGTCGGTGACGTGGAAGCTCAAGCAGGGCGTGAAATGGCACGACGGCAAGCCGTTCACGGCCGACGACGTCGTGTTCAATTGGGAGTTCTCCTCGGACCCCGAAACGGCGACCGTCACGAGCGGCTCCTATAAGGATGTGAAGGTCGAGAAGGTCGACGACTTTACGGTCCGCGTGCTCTTCGACAAGCCGACGCCTTTCTGGGCCGACGCATTCGTCGGCACCGCCGGCATGATCATCCCCAAGCACCTCTTCGCCGACTTCAGGGGCGCGAAGTCCCGTGAGGCGCCGACCAACCTGAAGCCAGTCGGCACCGGCGCCTTCAAGTTCGTGGACTTCAAGCCGGGCGATATGGTGCGCGCGGAGGCCAACCCGGACTACCACATCCCGAACCAGCCGTATTTCGATACGCTCGAGATGAAGGGCGGCGGCGATGCCGTATCGGCCGCCCGTGCGGTCCTTCAGACCGGCGAGTACGATTACGCCTGGAACATGCAGGTCGAAGACGCGATCCTGAAACGCCTCGAGACGGGCGGCAAGGGCGAAGTGCACGTCGTTCCCGGCGGCAACATCGAGTTCATTCAGCTCAATTCGACCGACCCCTGGACCGAGGTGGATGGCGAGCGCTCAAGCATCAAGACCAAGCATCCCGCGTTCTCGGACCCAGCAGTCCGGCAGGCGATGATGCTGCTCGTAGATCGCAAATCGGTCCAGGATCACATCTACGGACGCACGGGCGTCGCCACCGCGAACTTCCTCAACAATCCAGAGCGCTTCAATTCGAAGAACACGAAGTTCGAGCTCAATGTCGCAAAGGCGAACGAAATCCTCGACAAGGCGGGCTGGAAGAAGGGCGCAGATGGCATCCGCGAGAAGGGCGGCGTAAAGCTGAAGTTCGTCTATCAGACGTCCATCAACGCGCCGCGCCAGAAGACCCAGGCCATCATCAAGCAGGCTGCACAGCAGGCCGGCATCGATCTTGAACTCAAGTCCGTCGTCGCCTCGGTCTTCTTCTCATCCGACGTCGCGAACCCGGATACCTATCCGAAGTTCTACGCCGACATGCAGATGTATACGACGACCATGTCGCAGCCGGACCCGGACCGTTTCATGAACCAGTACTGCACTTGGGAGGTCGCGACGAAGGACAACAAGTGGCAGGGCCGCAACTCTTCGCGCTTCCGCAACGAGGAGTATGACAAGCTCTACCGGGCGTCGCAGGCTGAGCTTGATCCGATCAAGCGGGCCGCGCTGTTCATCCAGATGAACGACATTGTCGTCGGCACGGAGAACGGCACGATCATTCCGGTGGTCTATCGACCGCGCGCGCACTCACGCTCCAAGACCCTCCGCGCAGATATCAGCGGTTGGGACAATGATACCTGGGCGCTCGCCCGCTGGTATCGGGAAGGCTGATCTAGGCACAAGGATGTAGCATCGGAAGTAGGAACGGACGCGAGCATACATGGGATATTACATCCTGCGCCGGCTTCTGATCGCCATACCGAGCCTGCTCGGCATCAGCGTGGTTCTGTTCACGGTTCTCGCGCTGGCACCGGGCGATCCCTTCGAAGAACTCGCAACAAATCCCGCAGTGCCGCCTGAGGTCAGGATGGCGCTGCGGGCCAAGTTCGGCCTCGATGATCCAGTCGCCGTGCGCTACGTCCGCTGGATCACGGCCATGGCCCAGGGCGACTGGGGATTCTCCTTCGTCAGTCGCATCGATGTCGATGATCTCATTCTCCAGCGCCTCGGCGTGACGTTGTTTGTCATCGGCACTTCACAGATTCTGGCGTTGCTGATCGCAATCCCGGTCGGCGTCATTGCAGCGACGCGGCCCTACTCACTCTTCGATCAGATCGCCAATACGCTGGCCTTCATCGGCTTCTCGCTGCCGACGTTCTTCACCGGCTTGCTCTTCATCCTCATCTTCAGCATCTGGCTGGACTGGCTGCCGTTCGTCTACCAGGCCGACGTGCAAGCGACTGGCTGGCGATGGTATTGGGAACACCTTCGTCAAGCCATCATGCCCATTGCCGTGCTCGGCCTCTTCCAGGGCGCGTCGCTTGTTCGCTACGTGCGCTCGGCCGTGCTCGACGTGATCCGGCTCGACTATGTGACGACGGCGCGCGCCAAAGGTCTCGGCGAGCGCGTCGTCGTCGTGAAACACGTCGTGCGCAATGCCTTGATACCGGTTGTGACCCTCGTCGCGCTCCAGATGCCCGCAATCTTCGGTGGCGCCATCGTAACCGAGCAGATCTTCCGCATCCCCGGGATCGGTTCGCTGCTCATCACTTCCATCCTCGCGAACGACACACCGGTAATCATGGCCGTGACGTTCGTGTTCGCGTGCCTCGTGGTCCTCTTCAACCTGATCGCTGATATCCTCTATGGCTGGCTCGACCCTCGCATCACCTTCCGCTGAGGCGGCCGCACCTGCTGCGACGCGGGCGCCGACGTTCTCGCCGACGCGCGAGGCGTGGCGCCGCTTCCGCCGGCACAAGCTTGCGGTGATCAGCACCTTTATCCTCGGCCTGATGGTGCTCGCCATCCTGATTGGGCCGTTGTTCTGGCGCGTGCCGATCAACCACATCGATTTCGGCGCCACTCTGCAAGGCCCATCGTGGAATCACCCGTTCGGGACCGACGACCTCGGACAGGATCTCCTGGCCCGCATGCTCTACGGCGGGCGGATCTCACTCGCCGTCGGTCTCGCCGCCATGTTCGTCGCGATCTTCGTCGGCACGATCATCGGCGCCATCGCCGGCATGTCGCGCGGCTGGGTCGGCTCCGCCCTCATGTGGCTCACCGACCTCTTTCTCTCTCTGCCGCAGCTCCCGCTGCTACTGCTGGTCATCTATCTCTTCCGCGATACGCTGAAGGGGACGTTCGGTCCCGAGGGCGGCACCTTCATCCTTATCGTCATCGTCATCGGCGGACTGCGCTGGATGCCTGTCGCCCGGCTCGTGCGCGCGCAATTCCTGTCGCTGCGTGAGAAGGAGTTCGTCGAGGCGGCGCGCGCACTCGGCGCCTCGAAGACCCGTCAGGTCGTACGCCACATCCTGCCCAACGCGCTCGGCCCCGTGATCGTCGCCGGCACGATCGACGTCGCAGCCGCCATCATCGCGGAGTCGACACTTTCCTTCCTCGGCCTCGGCTTCCCGCCGGACATTCCAACATGGGGCCGGCTGCTTTTCGATGCCAAGGACAACCTCGACTTCGCACCGCACTGGGCGCTCTTCCCCGGCGCCGCGATCTTCCTGACCGTGCTCACGATCAACTTCATCGGCGACGGGCTTCGCGACGCGCTCGATCCACGCCGCGTGCTGTGAGACCCAAGTGACCGCACCTTACGCGCCCGCGCATCGGGGAGACCGCATGGACCAGCCTTTGCTCGAGATCCGGGGTCTCGAGACACACTTCAAGACCGACGACGGCATGGTGCGCGCCGTCGACGGCGTGAGCATCTCGATCTCCCGTGGCGAGACCGTCTGCGTCGTTGGCGAATCCGGCTGCGGCAAGACCGTGACGGCGCTTTCGGTGCTCAAGCTCATCGCCATGCCGCCCGGCCAATTTGTCGGCGGGCAAATCCTCTGGCAGGGCCGCGATCTCATCCCGCTGCCGACCGAGGAAATGGACAACATCCGCTCCAAGGAAATCGCGATCATCTTCCAGGAGCCGATGACCTCGCTCAATCCCGTGTTCACCGTCGGGGAGCAGATTGCCGAAGTGGTCCGCCGGCACCAGGGCCTCGGCCGCAAGGCCGCGATCGACCGCACGGTCGAGATGCTGAACCTCGTGCGCATTCCAAATCCGCAGCGGCGCGTGCACGACTATCCGCATCAGTTCTCCGGCGGCATGCGCCAGCGCGTGATGATCGCCATGGCGCTGTCGTGCGATCCGAAACTCCTGATCGCCGACGAACCGACGACCGCGCTCGACGTCACCATCCAGGCACAGATCCTCGAGTTGCTGCAGGACATGAAATCGCAGCTCGGCATGGCGATCATGCTGATCACGCACGCCATGGGCGTCGTCGCGGAGACAGCGCAACGCGTTGTCGTCATGTACGCCGGCA
>JAEYYJ010000131.1 GCA_023430845.1 Pseudomonadota bacterium | reverse complement strand
CTTTATGCAGCGCTCTATCACACGGCGCTCTCGCAAGGCGTCGAGCCGGACACGATCGTCCAAATCCTGCGCCTCCACGCGCACGAGACCGATTTCCGACGCCGCGCTCGTGTGACCGACGAACTCGAGATGTTCTTCGACGTGCGCGAGGAAGGTCGCGGCGAGGAGCAACTCGGCGAGCTTCTCTACTCGGCGGTTACGGGCGCCGGCGAGAGCCAGCGCTTCTTCCGCTTCCGCACGTCCGACGGCGTGATCGACTACTACGACACCGACGGCAACAACTCGCGAAAGTTTCTCATCCGCCAGCCCATCCGCGGTGACGAAGCGCGCCTGACCTCGGGTTTTGGCGTGCGCTACCATCCACTGCTCAACACGCGCAAACTTCATACCGGCGTCGACTGGGCCGCGCCCATCGGCACACCCATCGTCGCCGCAGGCAGCGGCACGATCGAAGAAGCCGGTCACAAAGGCCAGTACGGTATCTATATCCGCATTCGGCACGCAAACGGCTATCAGAGTGCCTACGCTCACATGAGCCGTCTCGCACCCGGCGTCGCGCCCGGTGTCAGGGTGCGGCAGAACCAGGTCATCGGCTACTCGGGCAACACGGGCTTCTCCACGGGTCCGCATTTGCACTACGAAGTGCTGGTCAACAACCAGTTCGTCGACCCGCTCTCCATTCAGGTGCCGCGCGAGCGCCGCCTGACGGGCCGTCAGCTCGCCGAGTTCCAGAAGGAGCGTGCGCGGATCGAGGATCTGCTTCGCCGCCAGCCCGTGCGTGTCGAGCAGGTCGCCGGTCGCTAGAGCGAGGTGCAGCTCATATTTCCGAGCGAAAAGGCCGCGCAAGCAGCCCATCTATGGCCGCGTCGACAGTGAGCTCACCTTCGATGATGGCGTGGACGGCCGCTGCAATCGGCACCTCGACCCCATGGGCCTCGGCACTGCGCACGGCAGCAGCCGCCGTGTAGACGCCTTCAGCCGTCGAATGCAGCTCCGCGAGCGCCTCACTGAGCGAGCGCCCTTGGCCGAGAAGCCTGCCGAGCCGCATGTTGCGCGACTGCAGACTACCGCACGTCAGCAGAAGATCTCCGAGACCCGAGAGGCCGACCAGCGTATCGGGATTGGCGCCGAACGCTGCACCAAGGCGACGCATCTCAGCGAAGCCGCGTGTGACGAGGGCCGCGTGCGCGCTGGCGCCGAGATCGCGACCAACGACGATGCCCGCGGCGATCGCTTGCACGTTTTTCATCGCACCGCCGAAGGCTACGCCGGTCGTGTCTCCCGTCCAATACAGGCGGAAGTGCCGGCAGCCGATCGCGGCAACGAGCGCCTTGCCGAGTTCCTCGTCGCCGCAAGCTAATGTGAGCGCCGTCGGCAGGCCACGCACCACGTCCTCGGCGAAGCCGGGGCCTGACAAGACGGCCATGCTGCAATCCGGTAAGGCCTCGCCCAGAACATCCGTCATCAGCTTGCCGGTCGCCTGCTCGATACCTTTGGAGCAGATGACAACGGGTTTGCCCGGCACGACATGCGGCGCAAGTGCGAGCGCCATGGACCGCTGTGTTTGTGCTGGTGTCGCGAGCAGGATGGCATCGACCTCGGACATGCGCGCGAGTTCGCGCGTCGCGGCAAGCCCGGCGTTGAGGCTGAGGCCGGGAAGATAGGCGGTGTTCGTGTGTCGCGTGTTGACTTCATCCACGACTGACGGATCGCGCGCCCAGAGCAATGTTTTAGAGCCGGCCATGCACGCGGCCTCGGCGAGCGCCGTGCCCCAAGCACCACCGCCAACGACGCCGATGCTGCCGATCGACGCGCTCACGACTCGCACTCGTCGGTGCTGTCCTTCGGGGAGGCATCCTCGGTTTTCGCGGCATCGCGCATGGCGCGCGTCTTAGCTTTGCGCCTGACGAGATTCTGACGCAGCTTGTCGGCGAGCCGCGCTTCACGCTGATTGCGCCTGCCGCCGCGATCTTCTCCCTGCGCTCCGGCCATTCCCATCACCCCATGAGACCGGCGGCCGTCAACCGTGCTTTGAGATCGGCTTCAGCCGCAGCAAGGCGGGCCGCATCCGTCGCACGAAGCACGAGTTCAGTGCCATAGAGGCGGCCATCGCGGACAAAGGGATAGCTCCCCATGGACACATCCGGAAAAGCCTTCTGCGCCGCCTCCAACGGCGCTGCGACCTCGCCTTCGGGCTTCAGCATCTCGATATTTGCGGAGAGCATCTTACGCCCCGTCCTGAGCTCCGGCGTGACGGAATCAAGCATCGCCTGCATCACGACCGGGATGCCCGCCATGACGATCACGTTCTCCAGACGGAAGCCGGGCGCGACCGAGACCTTGTTTTTGACGAGGCTGGCACCATGCGGAATACGCGCCATGCGCAGACGTGCCGGTGTCGCCTCGACACCGCGGCGCGCGTAGTTCTCAAGCATGAGCGCCTTCACTTCAGGATGATGATCGATCGTCACGCCGAACGCCTTGGCGATACTGTCGGCCGTGATGTCGTCGTGCGTCGGGCCGATGCCGCCGGTCGTGAAGACATAGGTGTAACGGCGGCGCAGCTCGTTGACGGCCTGGACGATCTCGTCCTCGAAGTCCCCGACGACGCGCACCTCTTTCAGGCGGATGCCGATCATCGTGCAATGATCGGCGATCGTGCCGATATTCTTATCCTTCGTGCGTCCCGACAGGATCTCGTCACCGATCACGATCAACGCCGCGGTTATCGTTTCCTCAATTGCGTCGGTCATGGCGCTTCTCGCCGCTCCTGTGAGGCTGCCAAGCGGTCAGCCGGGAATCTGCAATTGTACGACCTGCCGGCCCCGCTTGATCACAATACGCCAGAGCGAAGGGCGGCGGGCGAGGCTTTGCTCGAGCTGGACAACCGACTCGATCTGCTGATCGCCGACCGACACGATGATATCACCCGGCCTGAGGTTGAGCCGCTCCGCGACCGACCCCGAGCGCAGGCTCAGCACTACGGTGCCGCCGGTTTCATCGAGATCAAGCTCGTCCGCCACGTGCGGCACAAGGTTGGCGATACGCGCGCCGTCGAGCGGATGATCGCCCGTGAAGTTGCGCACGTCATCCGGGCCGATCGGCGGCGGCGGCTGGAGTGCAAGCTGAAGCGATACCGTGCGCCCCTTGCGGATCGCATTGATCTGAACCGTCTGACCGATCCCGCGCGTCGCAAGACGGTAGTTGACCGTACGGGCGTCGGAAACCTCGTGGCCGTCGACCATCGTGATCACATCACCCGGCTCCAAGCCGGCAAGCGCCGCAGGGCCGTCCTTGTGCACGCGCGTCACGAGCGCACCCGAGGAGCGATTGAGGCGCAGGCCCTCGGCAATCTCGCGTGTGATCGAATCGAGCCGTGCACCGAGCCAAGGGCGCTGGACCTTCTTGCCGGTCAGCGCACTGTCGACGTAGAGGCGTACGAGGTTCGATGGGATAGCGAAGCCGACGCCATGTGAGCCGCCCGATCCCGAATAGATGGCCGTATTGATGCCGATCAGACGGCCCGACATATCGACGAGCGCGCCGCCGGAGTTGCCCGGATTGATGGGTGCATCCGTCTGGATATAGGACTGAATGTCGGCGCGCCCGATCTCTGAACGGCCGAGCGCGGAAATGATGCCGCTGGTCACGGTCTGCCCGACGCCGAAGGGATTGCCGATCGCGAGCACCAGATCACCGACCTCGACGCTGTCGGAATCCTCGAACTGAAGCGACGGGAACTTCCCGTCTCCTCCTTCGAC
>JAEYYJ010000088.1 GCA_023430845.1 Pseudomonadota bacterium | reverse complement strand
GGCGGCATCGGCGGCGCCATTGCCGAGGCGCTGCACGCCCAGGGCGCGACGGTGGTCCTCTCGGGACGTCAGGCCGACAAGCTCGAAGCCCTCAAGGCCAAGCTCGGCGAGCGCGCGCTGGTGCAGCCCTGCGACCTCGCCAACAAGGAGCAGGTCGGCAAGCTCATCGACGAGGCGATCAAGCTGGTCGGCGGACGCCTCGACATTCTCGTCAACAATGCCGGCCTCACGCGCGACAACCTCTTCATGGTGATGAAGGACGCAGAGTGGGACGACGTGATCGCGGTCAATCTGACCTCGACCTTCATGCTCATGCGGGCCGCCGCGCGCCACATGATGCGCTCGCGCTCCGGCTATGGCCGCATCATCAACATCTCGTCGGTGTCGGGCATCTTCGGAAACCCCGGTCAGGGCAACTACGCCGCCTCCAAGGCCGGCATGATCGGTATGACCAAATCGCTTGCCCGCGAGGTCGCCTCGCGCGGGGTGACGGCGAACTGCATCGCCCCCGGCTTCATCGAAACGCCGATGACCGCCGCTCTGAACGAGAAACAGACAGCCACGATCAAAGAAGCCATTCCGGCTCAGAGCTTTGGCAAGCCCGAGGATATCGCCGCCGGCGCTGTTTACCTTGCTAGCGAAGAAGCCCGATACATGACCGGACAAACCCTTCATATCAACGGCGGCATGGTGATGATCTGAGGCCTATCTGCGGCCTGCCGAGCCGTGCACAATGCCGCGTCCAGGCCCCGTCCGGGCCGCTAGCCAAGGGATTTTTTGTGTGTTAACGAGCCGAAAATTCGAGCCGTTGACGCTGGAGTTTGCATCGATTTCAAGCACCCTGTAGTGGATATCCCCACAACAGGACCGAATCGATCGTAACAAGTAACCGCCACAGCCAGACAGGCAATGGCATCAGTAGAGTCGTCAGGACCGCGTCGCGGTTCCTTGAGGTGACAGAGCGCGAGGGAAGTAGATATGAGCGACGTCGCAGAGCGCGTGAAGAAGATTGTCGTCGAGAATCTCGGCGTGGAAGCCGAGAAGGTCGTCGAGACGGCGAGCTTCATCGATGACCTCGGCGCAGACAGCCTCGACATCGTCGAGCTGGTCATGGCTTTCGAGGAAGAGTTCGGCTGCGAGATTCCGGACGATGCCGCCGAGCAGATCCAGACGGTCGGCGATGCGGTGAAGTTCCTCGAGAAGAGCGCCGCCAGCACCGCCTGATCGGCGTGGCCACAGGATCGACTGCAGGCACCATCGGGGGGAACCGAGTTGGTGCCGCAGTGATCCAGGGCCCCGATCGTGCGGGTCGCAATTGGGGGTGCTGTTTGCGTGGACGTAAGCAGCATGACTTGGTGGGAGTGGTAACGCGAGGCGACCTTCCTGCCGGATAACCTGGACAGGTGTGGGATGCAGCGAGTTGTCGTCACTGGGCTTGGCCTCGTTACTCCTCTCGGATGTGGCGTTGAGCCCACGTGGGCACGCCTCCTCGAGGGACGCAGTGGTGCGCGCCGCATCACTGAGTTCGAGGTGGCGGACATCGCTGCCCAGATCGCAGCATTCATTCCGCGCGGCGACGGCTCGGCGGGGACCTTCAATCCCGACCAGTGGATGGAGCCTAAGGAGCAGCGCAAGGTCGACGACTTCATCGTGTACGCAATGGCGGCGGCCGAGCAGGCGCTCACGGACTCCGGCTATTCAGCAAAAACGCAGGAGCAGCAGGAGCGCACGGGCGTCCTGATCGGCTCGGGTATCGGCGGCCTCAACGGCATTGCCGAGACCTCTCTGCTGCTCAAGGAAAAAGGCCCGCGCCGCGTCAGCCCGTTCTTCATTCCAGGCCGCCTGATCAATCTCGCTTCCGGCCATGTGTCGATCCGCCACGGCCTCAAGGGCCCCAACCATGCGGTCGTCACGGCCTGCTCGACGGGTGCGCACGCCATCGGCGACGCATCGCGATTGATCGCATTCGGTGACGCCGACGTCATGGTCGCCGGCGGCGCGGAAAGCCCGATCTGCCGCATTGCCATGGCAGGCTTCGCCGCCTGCCGCGCGCTCTCCACGGGCTTCAATGATCAGCCGACCAAGGCGTCGCGCCCCTACGACAAGGACCGCGACGGCTTCGTCATGGGCGAAGGCGCCGGCATCGTGGTGCTCGAGAGCCTCGAGCACGCCAAGGCGCGTGGCGCGCGCATCTATGCCGAGATCATCGGTTATGGCCTCTCGGGCGACGCCTATCACATCACGGCGCCGGCCGAGGACGGCGATGGCGCCTTCCGCTGCATGCGGGCTGCCCTCAAGCGCGCCGGCATCACGGCCGACGAGGTCGATTACGTCAACGCGCACGGCACTTCGACGCCCATGGGCGACGAGATCGAGCTCGGCGCCGTCGAGCGCCTGTTCGGCAACAGCGCCGGCAACCTTTCCATGTCGTCGACCAAATCCGCGATCGGCCACCTTCTTGGTGCCGCGGGCTCCGTCGAGGCGATTTTCTCGATCCTCGCCATGCGCGACAACATCGCGCCGCCGACGCTCAATCTCGACAATCCCTCGGTACAGACGGCCATCGACCTCGTGCCGCACGCACCGAAGAAGAAGCAGATCAATACGGTCCTTTCGAACTCGTTCGGCTTCGGCGGTACCAACGCCTCGCTCGTCATGCGGCGCCTGGACGCGTAGAGTTGATTTTATTGTTTCCCGACGGCTGCCAATGGCCGTCGGCACGTTGCTTTGCTTGCACTACCTGTTGCTTTATTGCGTACCGCCGGCATCGACCGGACAGATGATGTTCTCGCTTTCACGATCGTGGCCCGGTTTGGCCATATTTCAGGATAGCCTGATGGGCCCGACATTGGCCCAGCGGCGCCTTCCTATGAAATGGCGGAGGCGTGAAAGCGCCCGATCCTGAAGACGAGAAGCAACCACAGCATGAGGCAGGTCCTGCCAACCCTCGACATCACCCGCAAACGTCTCAATGCCCTGCCGCGCAGCCCCGCGGAAGCGCTCGAGCCCGGCCGCGCGCCGCGTCCGCCGCGCCGCATTCGCGAGCGCCGCGAGGCGCGCCG
>JAEYYJ010000043.1 GCA_023430845.1 Pseudomonadota bacterium | reverse complement strand
TTGTGCGTCCGGGTGAGCCCCGGCTGCAAACGGCAACCGGGCGCGACGCACGGGCGACCCTCTAGCACAGCCCTCGCCGAGCGCAAATAGGCACACACATCACACCCGAGCGGCGATCCGCGAATGCCACCTCTCGACGACGTGAGCTGACCGGCGCCACAATCATCGGCTAGAGTGTGGAAATGCTTCAGTCCCGCGCCGATATCGTGGTCCGCAAATCGCAAACGAGCGATGCGGAAGCCTTGGCGGACCTTTTCGGCCAGTCCTGGCGCCTTGCCTACACGGGCATCATTCCCCACACCCATCTCGAAGGCATCATCCGCCGGCGCACGGTCGAGTGGTGGCGCAGCGTGACCAGCCGCAGCGAAGGCATGCTCATCCTCGAGGTCAGCGGGAAGGTGGCGGGCTATACCACCTTCGGCCGGGCGCGCTCGAAAGGCCGCTTCCAGGGCGAGATCTACGAGCTCTACGTCACGCCGACGCATCAGGGCCTCGGCTTCGGCGAGCACCTCTTCGAAGCCGCACGCCATGCGCTCGACACGCGGCGGCTTTCAGGCCTCATCGTTTGGGCATTGGCGGAGAACGATCAGGCGTGTCACTTCTACTGGCGGCGGGGCGGACGTCCGATCGCGCGCATCTTCGATGCTCTCGGTGACGCCAAGGTCGAGCGCATCGCCTTCGGCTGGCGCTGAGCGCTCATCAAGATGCAAAAAGGGCCGGGCATCGGCCCGACCCCTCTTTGTCCAGCGTGAAGCCTAAGACGCGAAGCCAGAGATCAGCCCTTCGAGAGGCACTTCTTCTGCTTCGTGCTGTAGTACTTCATGGTGCCGCAGCGGCCGGGGCCAACCTTGGCGACCTTCTTCGCCGGCTTCTTGGCGGCTTTCTTCTTCGCGGGCTTCTTGGCGACCTTCTTCTTCGCCACCTTCTTCTTAGCGGCCTTCTTCTTCGCTACGAGTTCGACCACGCTATCCGACGTGATCTTCGTTGCCGGCGCAACCGCGGGTGCGGCCTGAACCGAAGAGAACAGGAACGCGCTGAGCGCTCCGGCAAGTGCCAGCTTCGCGAACTTCATGACAATTCCTCCACAGTGAGCATAGAGCTTGCAAGCAAGGCACCGTAGCTGCTGTAGGTCTAAGCCCCCATCCGCACCGGCGCCGAGCACACCCTTGCATTTTATTCTGGGATTAGGAAGCAACGCAGAATATATGCACAATATAAACTGCATTCGTGTCGAGATAGTCACACATCTTCCGTGCCCGTCTACTTGAATGGTTGTTAATATAACACATGAACGCTTGTTAATCTTGGGCTGGGACGCCAGTAAGACAGTTGTGCTATAGATGATGTTGCTGCACTGCCGCAAATACCGGATAGCCTATGTCGCACAACACTTTCGGCCATCTTTTCCGTTTCACGACCTGGGGTGAGAGCCACGGGCCCGCCCTCGGCTGCATCATCGACGGCTGCCCGCCGGGCGTCGCCCTCAGGGCCGAAGACATTCAGGTCTATCTCGACCGCAGGCGGCCGGGTCAGTCCCGCTACACCACACAGCGGCGCGAGCCCGATGCGGTAAAAATCCTGTCCGGCGTCTTCGACGACGACGCAGGCCGCCAGGTCACGACGGGCACGCCCATTTCGCTCATGATCGAGAATACAGATCAGCGCTCGAAGGACTACGGAGAAATCGCCGAGAAATTCCGACCCGGGCACGCGGACTACACTTACTTCGCCAAGTACGGCATTCGCGACTATCGCGGCGGCGGGCGCTCATCGGCGCGCGAGACGGCAGCACGCGTGGCAGCCGGCGCCGTTGCGCGCGCAGTTCTCGACGGCGTCACGATCCGCGGCGCGCTCGTGCAGATCGGCAACCGCGCCATCGATCGTTCACGCTGGAACTGGGCGGAAGTCGACAACAATCCGTTCTTCTGCCCGGATGCGGAAACCGCAGCCCAATGGGCGACCGATCTCGACGCCGTGCGCAAGGCGGGCTCATCACTCGGCGCCGTCATCGAGATCGTTGCGGAAGGCGTACCCGCCGGCTGGGGCGCCCCCATCTACGGCAAGCTCGACCAGGACATCGCCTCCGCGATGATGAGCATCAACGCTGTCAAAGGCGTCGAGATCGGCGATGGTTTTGCCGCTGCCGCGCTCACCGGCGAAGCCAACGCAGACGAAATGCGCGCCGGCAATGATGGCAAGCCAGTGTTCCTCTCAAACCACGCAGGCGGCATTCTCGGCGGCATCTCGACGGGTCAGTCCGTCGTCGCGCGCTTTGCCGTCAAGCCGACATCGTCGATCCTGCAGCCGCGCCGCACCGTCGATAAACACGGGAACGACACGGAGATCATCACCAAGGGTCGCCATGATCCTTGCGTCGGCATTCGCGCCGTTCCGGTGGGCGAAGCCATGATGGCGCTGGTGCTGGCCGATCACTTCCTGCGCCACCGCGGGCAACGCGGAGGCTAAGCTCTGCCGGGAACATTTCCCAGCGAGCGCAGGAACACGCCGAAGGTCAGCAGCCCCTCCGGCCAGGGGCCGTGACCGGACGCTGTGTTCAGATGGCCTGCATTGGCGATGATCGAAACATCCGCCCCCCAGGCAGCACCAAAAGCCTGCGTGCGCTCTATGCTGCAGTGAGGATCATCCGAACTGCCGATCAGGCGCGCGGGAAACGGAAGAGGCACCATGGGAACGGGCGTGAAACCGCCCTCTTTGGCGGGCCATGTATCCGTGCCTTCGAGGTCGGGGGGCGCTACGAGAAATGCCCCCATGAGACGGCTCGGCACGAGGCGCGGCGCTGCGTGCACCACGGCCGAAACACCGCAGCTGTGTGCAACCAGCACCACGGGCCGCGCGGCCCTGGCCACTTCCTCTACAATGCACTCGACCCAATCGGCGAGGCGCGGCGTATCCCAGTCCGCCTGCTCGATGCGCCGCGCGGTCTTGAAATGGCGCTCCCAGCGCGATTGCCAGTGATCCGGGCCGGAGTTCGTCCAGCCTGGTACGATCAGCATGTCGA
>JAEYYJ010000026.1 GCA_023430845.1 Pseudomonadota bacterium | reverse complement strand
GCGCAGCATCGTCGAGCTGAAGTCGCGCCAGTCGCTGAACAAAGATGTTCGCAATCCAATCGCTCTCGCGAACATGGGCTGGCAATGGCTCGCGCACGGGCGCGGCCCATTGACCATCGGAGCGGGGCAAGTCGGGGGCGCCGCCTGCACGGCATTTGCACGAAATGGCCGTCCTGATATCCAGTTCAATGTCATGCCGCTGTCGGTCGACAAGCCGGGCGATCCGCTGCACACGTATTCTGGCTTCACTGCGGCCATGTGGCAGTGCCATCCAGAGTCCCGCGGGCGGCTCAGAATTCGCTCGGCGGATCCGTTCGTGCCGCCGCAAATCGAGCCACACTATCTGTCCACCGACCTGGATCGCAAAGTGGCCGTCGCAGGCCTGAAGATCCTGCGGGAAATCTTTGCGCAGCCGGCTTTCCGCGATCTGTGGGCTCGGGAGGTTCTACCTGGCGCCGATGCCCGCACGGATGACGACCTGCTGAAATTCGCGCAGTCCCACGGCGGCACGGTGTTCCACCCCGTTGGAACCTGCCGCATGGGCAAGGGCGACGGCACGGTCGTCGATCCTTTGCTCCGGGTTCGGGGTGTCGAGAGCTTGCGGGTTATCGACGCCTCAGTCATGCCCAAGATCACATCGGCGAATACGAATGCCGCTTCGCTCATGATCGGTGAACGCGGTGCAGGCCTTATTCTCCAGGGCAGCCGTGGCTGAGTCGTCTCACAGCGCGGCGTAGCTGCACGATCAGGAGCACCGAGATGCAGGTATTTGTGGACAGGCCTGCTCAGCTCTAGATATTGCTCGGGCTTGAATTCAGATTAATAAAATGATGATGGCTTAGGCCGTCGGTCGTCTTTTCGCTTCTCGCCCTACGATTGAGATGGAACGTCAGCGCCACCGCTCCCCGGATTCGAAATTTATTCGCGAAGTACGTCGTATTGGTCGCAATGCTACGCGGTTCATCCGGCCATTGCTCAACCTCGGCCGCGGCCCTCTTCGTCCGATTGTAGATCTCGACCAGGTCCGCGCCGCCTACTTCGCTTCGCCTCTGGCGGCCGAGCCGGATACCTTCTGCCTCACGCGCATTGTCGGGAACGACCTCGTTCCACGGCATCGAAAGGGGCAGTCGCGCGAGAATGTTTCGTTCATTCTCAAGCATGAACCGACATTCGAAAACTGCACAAAGTTCTGGGTGCTCAACAGGATATTCGACGCCGACGAAGAGACCGCCATCATCAAGCTACTCGAAGCTCACGGGCAACTATACCATCGTATCCCATTCGATCTGTCACTCTACGCCCGCCAAACCTGGGATCTCGATGGCCTTCCCGAAGATGCGCTCACGATTCTTGGCGACAGCAGCATCGACAACGAAGTTTCCGTCAAAACAAGGCGGCGCTTAGGCCCAGTCATCCGTCGCAGCAAGTCCAACTATGCGATCAACAACAACGGCGCACGTAACGTGGCCCTGACCTTGGGGCGCACGATGGCCAAGTGGGCGCTCCCCTGGGATGGTAATTGCTTCATCACCCAAGCCGGTTGGACACGAATCCGCGGTGGCATCAGCGAGAAGCCGTATCTGCCGTACTTCGTCGTACCTATGGCGCGCATGACGGACAATGCGGCGTTGCTTCGAGAAGGCTTTCAACCCACATCCCGCGAAGAGCCGCAGATCATATTCCGGCGCGATGCGAAGGAGATGTTCGATGAGCGGTTTCCTTATGGGCACCGCCCCAAAGTGGAGCTGCTTTATCGGCTCGGCGTTCCCGGCATATGGAGTGACGCTGAGGTCGCAGAATACGAACTTCCGCGACCGCCGCTATCTGGAGATGCTGGACAAGTGGGCAACGCGGGCTGGGTCGCACGCTTGAGCTCAGGAAATCCCACACTCGAGATCGGTCGCCGAAACAATTCGCGGCGTGGTGCTGCGCGCGACGCCGCGATTGTGGCCTTCCTCGACATGCTCGATCAGGCGTGCATTGAAGCAGGCCTCATGACCAGTGATAGCCTGTCCACCGCCCTGCAGACAAGGAATCGTTCACTCGACAATTGACCGATGTCTCACCCCGCCTCCAGATGCTCGAACTGGAGGCGGTGAAGGCGTGCGTAGCGGCCTTCGCGGCGCAAGAGTTCGGCCTGCGTCCCGCTTTCAACGACGACACCATGGTCCAGCACGTGAATCACATCGGCTCGCGCCACGGTCGCCAGGCGATGCGCGATCACGATCGTCGTACGGTCTCGCGTCAGCGCGCCGAGTGCCGTCTGAATGATGCGTTCGGTTTCGCTGTCGAGCGCCGAGGTCGGCTCATCCAGCAGAATGATCGGCGCATCCTTAAGGACGGCTCGGGCGATCGACAGACGCTGGCGTTGTCCCCCGGAGAGTCGACCACCCAGCTCGCCAACCGGCGTATCGTATCCCTCGGGAAGGCGCCTGATGAATTCGTCGGCGTGTGCGGCGCGCGCTGCCGCGACGATCGCCTCCTCGGAACAGTTCTTGAGGTCACCGACGAGATTCTCTCGGATCGTCCCCTCGAACAGGAACACGTCCTGGCTGACAAGGGCGATCTGACTGCGCAAAGAAGCCAGCGAAACGTCGTCCAATGC
>JAEYYJ010000022.1 GCA_023430845.1 Pseudomonadota bacterium | reverse complement strand
GCTCCGGATACACGGGGGAGGATGGCTACGAGATCGCCGTGCCGAATGCGCATGTCGCCAAGGTCTGGAGCCTGCTGACCGCTACGCCCGATGTCGAGGCCATCGGTCTCGGCGCGCGCGACTCGCTTCGCCTGGAAGCGGGCCTCTGCCTCTATGGCCACGATATCGACACCACCACCTCGCCCATCGAGGCGCGCCTGCAGTGGTCCATTCAGAAGCGCCGCCGCGATGAGGGCGGCTTCCCCGGCGCGGATCGCATCAGGGCCGAGATCGCGAACGGGCCCAGTCGCCGCCGCGTCGGCATCAAGCCCGAAGGCCGCGCGCCCGCGCGCGAAGGCACCGAGATCCAGGACATGAGCGGCAAGCCGATCGGCACCATCACGTCGGGCGGCTTCGGTCCTTCCGTGAATGGCCCCATCGCCATGGGCTACGTCGAGAGCGCGCACGCGGAACTCGGCACGCCCGTCCAGCTTATCGTGCGCGGGAAGCCACTACCGGCAACGATCGCCAACATGCCGTTCACACCACACCGTTACGTCCGCTGATCTTTCCCCGAACACCTGCAATCAGGAGCAATTCATGGCCATCGAGAAGTTCAGTAAGGATCACGAGTGGATCCGCGTCGAAGGCGATATCGCCACGATCGGCATCACGGTTCATGCCCAGGATCAGCTCGGCGATGTCGTGTTCGTCGAAGTGCCCGAGGTCGGCCGCAAGGTCGCAGCCGAGGAAGCCGTGGCCGTGGTCGAAAGCGTGAAGGCCGCAAGCGATGTCTACTCACCGCTCACGGGCGAAGTGATCGAGGCCAACGGCGATCTCGCGAGCACACCGGGCCTCGTCAACGAGGATGCCGAGGGCAAGGCTTGGTTCTTCAAGGTCAAGCTCTCGAACCCAGCCGAACTCGACGCGCTCATGGATCGCGCAGCCTACGACGACTTCGCCAAGAACGGCTGAGGCGCGCCATGTCGCACACCTATCAGGCGACCGTGCATTGGCAGCGCCCTGTCGGCGCTGTCTTCACGGACAACAAGTACAGCCGCGCGCACGAATGGCGCTTCGATGAAGGCGTCGTCGTGCCGGCCTCGCCGGCGCCGTCGTCCGTCAAGCCACCGATGTCGCGTGCCGACGCCGTCGATCCTGAAGAAGCGCTCGTTGCGGCCTGCTCGTCCTGCCACATGCTTTTCTTTCTCGCCTTCGCAGGACGAAAGGGCTTCGTCATCGACAGCTACACGGACACCGCCACCGGCGTGATGACACCAAACGAAGCGGGCAAGCTCTACATCTCCGCGATCACACTCGATCCGAAGATCGCGTGGGCCGGTGAGACGCAGCCGACGGATGGCGACATCGCGGCGCTTCACGAGCGCGCGCACGCCGAGTGCTACATCGCCAATTCCATCCGCGCGACCGTCACCATCGCCGGAATGCCCGCACAGCACTGACAGTTTCCATCAAGCGAGAGTCCGACCATGCGCTATCTTCCCCTCGACGAGGCCGACCGGGCGGACATGCTCGCGAAGATCGGCGTCAAAGCCATCGACGACCTGTTCGCCGATGTACCCAATGCCAAATTGCTGAAATCGCTCCCGCCCCTCGCCAAGACGCAGAGCGAGATCGCCGTCGAGCGCGAGATCGGCCGTCTTTCCGCGAAGAACATCGCGGCAGGATCAGTGCCCTTCTTCGTCGGTGCTGGCGCCTACCGCCATCATGTCCCGGCGAGTGTCGATCATCTCATCCAGCGCTCGGAATTCCTGACGAGCTACACGCCCTATCAGCCGGAGATCACGCAGGGCACGCTGCAGGTGCTGTTCGAGTTCCAGTCGCAGGTGGCGCTGCTGACCGGCATGGATGTGGCCAATGCCTCCATGTACGATGGCTCGACTGCCTGCGGTGAAGCCGTACTGATGGCGCATCGTATTACGCGGCGGAAGAAAGCCGTGCTCTCCGGCGGGCTCCATCCGCACTATCGCGCCGTCACCGAGACGCTCGCCAAGTACGGCGGCTCGGAAGTTACCGCACTCGCGCCCGATCCGGTCGGCAATGAGGATACGTCCGCCGCCATCGACGGCGAAACGAGTTGCGTCGTCGTGCAGTATCCGAGCGTCTACGGCAGCATTCGAGATCTCAAGCCGATCGCCGACGCCGCGCACGCGAAGGGCGCGCTGCTGATCGTCGTCGTGACGGAAGTGGTCGCGCTCGGCGCGCTGAAATCACCCGGCGAGATGGGCGCCGATATCGTCGTCGCCGAGGGACAGTCCATCGGCAATGGCCTGAACTTCGGCGGACCCTATGTCGGTCTCTTCGCGACGCGCGAGAAGTTCGTGCGCCAAATGCCCGGTCGTCTTGCTGGCGAGACCGTCGATGCCGAGGGCAAGCGCGGCTATGTGCTCACGCTCTCGACGCGCGAGCAGCACATTCGCCGCGAGAAGGCGACCAGCAACATCTGCACGAACTCGGGCCTGTGTGCGCTCGCCTTCACCATTCACATGACCCTGCTCGGCGAAGCGGGCCTGCGCGAACTCGCGACACTCAATCACGCCAATGCATGCGATCTCGCGGAACGCCTTTCCAAGGTGCCGGGCGTGAGCGTGCTCAATGAGACGTTCTTCAATGAATTCACGATCAAGGTGCCGGGCAAGGCCGCGGACGTGATCGAAAAGCTCGTCGGCAAAGGCGTTCTCGGCGGCGTACCCGTCTCGCGCCTCGAACCCGACAAGCCCGAGCTTGCTGATCTGATCCTGGTCGCATCCACCGAGATCAACACCGACGACGACCGCGCGGCCCTTGCCGCAGCGCTGAAGGAGGTCCTGTGATGGCCATGAACACCCAGGGTCGCCCGACCGCACCGGGCACTGTCTCATCCGCCGAGATCACGACCTTCACCGGCAATCGCGGGCTCGATCATGAAGAGGCGCTGATCTTCGAGATCGGCGATACCGGTCGCACGGGCGTCGATCTTCCAAGCGCCCCCAAAGCGAAATCGCGCCTCGGCGGGCTCGACCGTAGTGCCGAGATCGGACTTCCCGGTCTTACCGAGCCTGAGACCATGCGCCATTACGTGCGCCTCTCGCGCAAGAACTACGCGATCGACAGCGGGTTGTATCCGCTCGGCTCGTGCACGATGAAACACAACCCGCGCCTCAACGAAAAAATGGCGCGCCTTCCGGGCATCGGTGACATCCACCCACTGCAGCCACAGAGCACGGTGCAGGGCGCCATCGCGCTCATGGAGACGCTCGCGCACTATCTCATGGAGCTGACGGGAATGCCGGCCGTCGCGCTCTCGCCGAAGGCCGGCGCGCACGGTGAGCTTTGCGGGATGCTCGCGATCAAAGCCGCGCACGAAGCCAAGGGATCGAAGCGTGACGTCGTACTTGTGCCCGACAGCGCGCACGGCACGAACCCTGCGACGGCCGCCTTCATGGGCTATCGCGTGAAGCCGATCCCCGCCATGGCCGACGGCACTGTCTCGGCCGAAGCCGTGCGCGCAGCACTCGGGCCGGACGTCGCCGCGATCATGCTGACGAACCCGAACACCTGCGGCCTCTTCGAGCGCGAGATCGTCGAGATCGCCAAGGCCGTGCACGATGCGGGCGCGTACTTCTACTGCGATGGCGCGAACTTCAATGCCATTGTCGGCAAGGTTCGGCCCGGCGACCTCGGCGTCGACGCCATGCACATCAACCTGCACAAGACCTTCTCGACGCCGCACGGCGGCGGCGGGCCGGGTGCCGGTCCGGTCGTGCTCTCGGCGGCGCTCGCGCCCTACGCGCCGCTTCCGTTCATCCGCAAGGAGGGCGACAAGCTCACACTCGTCGAGGATGAGGGCGCGGCGGGCGATGCCAAGCCCTTCGGGCGCCTCACCGCTTTCCACGGCCAGATGGGCATGTACGTGCGCGCGCTGACCTACATGCTCTCGCACGGTGCCGATGGTATGCGGCAAGCGTCCGAAGATGCGGTTCTCTCGGCGAACTACATCCGCGCGAGCCTCAAGGATCTCATGAGCCAGCCCTTTGGCGGTCCGACCGGTGATCGGCCCTGCATGCATGAGGTTCTGTTCGACGATAGCTGGCTCAAGGATACCGGGGTCACCACGCTCGACTTCGCCAAGGCGATGATCGACGAGGGCTATCATCCCATGACCATGTACTTCCCGCTGGTCGTGCACGGCGCCATGCTCATCGAGCCGACGGAATCGGAATCGAAACAAAGCCTCGACCAGTTCATCGGCACGCTCCGCTTTCTCGCCAACGAGGCACGGCAAGGCAATGACAAGAGCCGCTTCAAAGAGGCGCCCATGCTCGCGCCTCGCCGTCGCCTCGACGAAACCAAGGCCGCACGCGAGCCCCGTCTGAGGTGGCGTCCACCTGCATCGAAAGCTGCTGCCGAATAGCAGTCGGCGAAAACAGCGCGAGCCACTACCTCCGATTGATATCCCTGGCTCGCGCAAGCTTCCTTACGTACGATGTTCAAGTGTTGCGTGATTCGCATCGCTGCCGGCGGCGCGTGCCCAGTCCGGTTTGTCGCTTTTCTCCGTTGTCAGCGTGAGCTTAACCAAAAGTTTACGGTGCCTTGCGAGCGTCGTTCTCATTGCTCCATGGATTCGTCCCGCGTCGGGGCCCGAAGTTGCATCACTGCCGACGCACCGAAGCCGCTGACGCTGCAGTCCGGCTTCTTCCCTAGGCCCACTCGGGAACACGGCGCGACAGATGGGTGCTGTTGACGCACGTGCGGCAAGGGGAATGGAAATGGCCGGCGACGAGGACACTGCAAAGCCAAGGGCGAACGGCTTCGATGCCGACGGTCCTCCCGTCGAACTGAAAAGCCTGCTCGACAGCCTCGCCCATGAACTGACGGACGCGGGCTCGCGGCATACCGAAACGCTCCATGACATGCAGGGGCGCGTTGCAGCTCTTTCCGAACGCGCCAATACCGTCAAGCCGGGCCTGCCCCACGAATACAGCGCCGCGATCGACCGGATCGAGGCGGCCATGTCCTCCTTCTCCGAGCGGCTGACCGATGCCGAGCCGCGCGCGCACGCGGCGCGGACCACCGACGACACGGATGGCATACTTCCGGAGACTGTCCGCACCGAGTTGCGGAATGCGATCCTCAGTGCGCAGCGACCGTCGGAAGATGCGCCGCCGGCACTGCGTTCGGCAGTTGGGAGTTTTACAGGCCCCGCGTACGCTCAGGCGCCCTTGCCCACGACCCGCCAGTCCCCTTTTGGCGAATCCGGCGAGGAAACTCTTTCACCTCCATCTGCTGCCACGCCGTCGATGCCATCTTCGGCGCCGCCCGCAACAGCCATCGATCCCTCCTGGCTCGAGGCGCGGTTCGCCGATATTGCCGAGCGCGTCGAGCAGTCGCTCGCCACTCATAGTCCACACAACGCCCTCGTCACGATCGGCGCGCGCTTCGACCAGTTCGAGCAGCGCTTCGATCGCGCACTTACCGAAATCAGTGCCCGGCCCAGCACCGATCCCGAGGCCTTGAAGAGCGTCGAACAGCAGGTCAGCGATCTTGTGGTCCAGCTCGATCGGGCCCAGCGGCAGCTCGGGCGTCTCGATGTCATCGAGAGCCGGCTCATGGATCTGCGCCAGAGCCTTTCCGACGAGCAGATGACACGGCTGCTCGGCACCCTCGCGCCGACGGACGAAAAGCTCAGCGCCATCGCCACCGCCGCCGCCGAGCGTGTCGCCGACACGATACGCAGCGAGGCGCCTGCCGCACATGCCGCTCACGCCATGGGCAGCGATCCCCGTCTCGTTGAACTCACCGCGATGCTCGATGCCTTCATCGGCGAGCAGCGCCAGGGCGACGCCCAGAACGCGGAAGCGCTCGATACGATGCAGCAGGCCATGCAGCATCTGATCGACCGCGTCGAAGCCATCGAGAACGCTCAGGCGCACAATCACGACGCTCTCATGCGTGCGCGCGCCCCGGCCGAGCCGGAGACGCAACCCGTCTTCACGGTCCGGACGCCCGAGCCGGCCCGCGCGCAACCCGTCGATTTTCCTGAGCCTCAGGGAATGACCGTCGAACTTCCGGAGAGCGCAGAGCAACCGGTCACGCCTGCCGATATTCCTCCCGCATCACGTGGCCCGCGCCCCGCAGCACAGGGCACGCCCCCGCCTCGCATGACCGCCGGCGGCGACGTCGACCGTCAGGCGCTCATTGCTATGGCGCGCCGCGCCGCCGACAAAGCCTCGAGCGATGCACCACCCGCGCCGCGCGCCTCCGCGGGCCTATCTCTGCCCCGGCCCAGCATTCTGCTGGTTGCGAGTTTCGCGGCGTTCCTCCTCGCCGGCTTCTGGCTCGTTGCAAGCTCGAGCTTGCGGGGCTACCTCCCAGGCTTCGGCGCTGGTACGACACGGACCGGCGATGCCTCCCATCTGATCGGATCACCCGCACAGGCTACGGTCGACGAGCCGAGTGACGACGTTGTGTCGGAGAGGGCGGCGTCGGTCGAACCCATCCAGAAGGCGAACCTCTCGAGGCCGGCCGCTCCCTCATCCGTGCCGACGACGCTGGTCACGACCACGACGTCCGATCTCATCACCACCATCGGCCAAGGGACACCGGCGCCGGTCAGCGGGCCTGCCGCCGCCACGGGCGACATGCCGACAATGTCGCGATCGGTCGAAATGCCGCCCGCCCTGCTCGGCCCGCTCTCGCTCCGCCATGCTGCGTCGAAGGGCGATCCGAGGGCTCAATTCGAGGTGGCTGCGCGCTTCGCCGAAGGCAAGGGCATTCCGCAGGACTTCGGCCAGGCCGCGACCTGGTATCAGCGCGCCGCGACCCAGGGCCTCGCCGCCGCGCAATACCGTCTCGGCGCCCTCTATGAGCGCGGTCTCGGCGTCACCGCCGATCCGGCGCGGGCGCGCGTGTGGTACAACCGCGCCGCCGAGCAAGGCAACGTCCGCGCCATGCACAATCTCGCCGTGCTCAGCGCGGGGCGGCCCGGCATGAGCCCCGACTATCCCTCGGCCGTGCAGTGGTTCACGGAAGCCGCGAGCCGCGGCCTCGCCGACAGCCAGTACAATCTCGGCATTCTCTACGAGAGCGGCCTCGGCGTACCGGCCAACAACATCGAAGCCTACAAATGGTATGCGCTCGCCGCACGCAGCGGTGACAAGGATGCAACGCGACGCCGCGACGCCGTCCGCTCGAAGCTCGACAGCGCCAGTGTGAAATCGGCGGATGTGCTGGTCATCCAGTGGCGCGCGAAGGCCGTCGAAGGGGACGCCAACGACAGCCGGGTCCCGGGCCAGAGCTGGCAGTCCGTGCGCCACTAGCGAGCCCTGCGCTGCCGCACCGCAATCGCAAAAAACCGTGGCGCCTCTAGGAGGCAAGCGGCGCCGGTGCGCAAGCTGCGCAGCCAGCGGATGACTCCGTTGAAAAACGGAACAATCGATCTCAACAACGCATTGACGCGCCGCGCGTCCTCAGGGCTTATAGCACCCGGTATCTAGTCCCGAGAACGCGTCCGGCCGACACGAGGCCCAGGCTCCGACCTGGGCAATGTTGTCGTCGTTGGCGTGTTCATCGCCCAATCTGCAACCCCGCAGCATCCGTATCCAGCGCCGCAAAGTGAACATCTATCTCCCGATCGCCGAGATGTCCGCCAACCTCTTCCTGTTCATCGGGATGGGGGCGTCGGTGGGCTTTCTGTCGGGCATGTTCGGGGTCGGCGGCGGATTCCTGATGACGCCGCTGCTGATCTTCACCGGTGTGCCCTCGGCCGTCGCCGTCGGCACCGAGGCTGCGCAGATCGTGGCGTCGTCCGTCTCGGGGGCACTCGCCCAATACCGGCGGCGCAACATCGACTTCAAGATGGGCACGATCCTGCTCGCCGGCGGTATCGTAGGGTCGGTATTCGGCGTCGAGGCCGTGAAAGCGCTCCGCCGCGCCGGCCAGTTCGATCTGTTCGTGATCATCAGCTACGTAACGATGCTCGGCGTCATCGGCACGCTCATGATGATCGAGAGCATCAACGCGCTCCGGCAGGCGCAATCGGGCGTCGTGCCTGCGAGCCGTCAGCGCGGTCAGCACAATTGGGTGCACCGCCTGCCGTTCAAGATGCGGTTTCACCGCTCGAAGCTCTACATCAGCGCTCTCCCGCCGCTCACGCTCGGAGTCTTCGTCGGTTTTCTGGCAGCCATCATGGGTGTGGGCGGCGGCTTCATCATGGTCCCCGCCATGATCTACCTGCTCAAGGTACCGACCAATGTGGTCGTCGGCACCTCGCTCTTCCAGATCACGTTCGTGACCGCCGCCACGACCATCCTGCACGCGACGCAGAACCAGACCGTGGACGCGACGCTCGCGCTGCTGCTCATCGTCGGCGGCGTCATCGGGGCCCAGTTCGGTGCCATCGCAGGCCAGCGCCTCAGGGGTGAGCAGCTCCGCTTTCTGCTGGCCGGCATTGTGCTGCTGGTATCGCTCCGTCTCGCCTGGAGCCTCGTCGTGCATCCCGGCGAGCTTTTCTCGCTCACGCCGCTCGGGAGACCGTGATGGGTGTGCCCGCCAGACATAGAGGCGCGATCGCGG
>JAEYYJ010000101.1 GCA_023430845.1 Pseudomonadota bacterium | reverse complement strand
CGTGCTCTACGAGAACGGCACGATCATTGGCCTTCGCCAGAAGTGGTCGTTCGACGACTTCTACACTGCCATGGCCATCCAGGGCCTCGATACGAACAATGACGGTACCTATGACCGCGACGAGCTCACCGAGCTTGCCAAGGTCAACATGGAAGGCCTCAAGGAGTTCAACTACTTCACGACCGCGCGCCTCGTCACGGAGCAGCTCAAATTCGAGGGACCGAAGGATTTCTATCTCGAGCATGCGGATGCGCCGGAAGGCACGGTAGAAGTTACGGTCAAGACCGGTGATGCGGCCTTCGAGGGCACGGGCGCAGAGATCCCCAAGGCACCTCCCAAGGAAAAGGGGTTCTTCGCGCGCTTGTGGGATCGGTTCTTCGGCAGCTCCACCGATCAGCCCAAAACGGCGGAGGCGACGCCCGCCCAGATCCCGAAAGTGCTCAGCCTCCATTTCACGCTACCGCTCGCGCAGCCCGTGCTGGCGGAGGCTCAGGGCTTCAACTTCACGATCGCCGACCCGAGCTTCTTCATCGCCTTCCAGGCTGCGGAAAAGAATCCGGTCGTGCTCGGCGCGGGCGCGCCGCAAGGCTGCCGCGTCACAATGGGTGAAGGCACCGCCGCATCACCGCCACCACCTACTGCCGAGGATGTCGCCAAATCCGAGGCCCAGCCCAATCCCGCGGCCGATGCGAGCAAGCTCGGCGATGCCTTTGCCCAGCAGTTCGGTGGCCAATCCGTCGGCTTCGGCTTTGTCAGGCCGGCAACTATCTCCTGCGGACCACCTTCATGATCGCATCTACCGTCCGGCGCATTGCTCTGGCTTGCCGCATTCTGGCGTGCGCGCTTCTCGTCGCGTCGTTCGTTGCGCCGAGCACGATAGCAATTGCGCAGTCCTCCCCGCCCGCGTCGGCGCCCAAGAGTTTCCTGCCGCCCGCGAAGGCCGCCGAAGAGCCGACCGGTGTCTTCGCCCGCACCTATTCGTGGATCATGACCAAGCAGTCCGAGATCAACCGGCGGCTCGCAGCGGCCGTCCGCGAGATCAGGACCGGCGATCCCTGGTTTGCGACGCTCGTGCTCGCGGGCCTGAGCTTCGCCTATGGCGTGCTCCATGCCGCCGGTCCGGGACACGGCAAGGCGGTCATCTCCTCATACGTGCTCGCTAACGAGCAGACGGTTCGGCGCGGTATTACACTGTCGTTTCTCGCTGCCGCTTTTCAGGGGCTTTCAGCACTCATCGTCGTCGGCATTCTCGTACTGGTGCTGAGCGCGACCGGCATGACGATGAAGTCGACCGAGGCTTGGCTCGAAACGCTGAGCTGGGGCTTTGTTGCGCTGGTCGGCGCGTGGCTGCTCTACACCCAGATCAAGGCCGTATGGCCGAAGCCTGCCGCAGCAGGCGGCGGTCGCGCCCATGCGCATAACCATGGCCACGATCATCACCACCATGACGGGCACCATGCGCACGACCATGGGCATCACCACCACGCTCATGATCATGGTCACGCGCATTCGCATGATCATGGACACACGCACGACCATGCCCACCACCATCACAGCCACGAGCACGTGCACGCGGCGGACGGGAGCTGCTGCAATCACGCCCACATGCCCGATCCGAGCCAGCTGCAGGGTCCATGGTCCTGGCGGCAGGCCATCGCGATCGCCCTCGCCGTCGGCATCCGTCCCTGCACCGGCGCGATCCTCGTGCTCGTGTTCGCCATCAGCCAGGGTCTCATGTGGGCAGGTGTCTTCGCGACGTTCGCCATGGCGATCGGCACCGCCATCACCGTTTCATTCCTCGCGGCCCTCGCCGTCGGCTCGCGTGAGCTCGCCATGCGGATCGGCGGCGGCAAGGAGAGCGTATGGGGCGCTCGCGTGCGAACGGCTGCTGGCATCGGTGGCGCGTGTCTCGTCCTGGGGCTCGGTCTCGCGCTGATGGTTGGCTCCATGCAGGGCACTAGCGTGTTCTAAGGCTGGCACTCGCCGGTACGCGTGCTAAGAAGGTCTCCCATCATCAACATTCAGCGTGAGGAAACACGTTCCCATGTCCCTTATCAGACACGAGTCCGCCGGCATTCTTTCCAAGGCCGTCGAGGCTAACGGGTTTGTCTTCACGGCCGGCATCACGGCGAACGACCGCAACAAGGACGTCGGTGGCCAGACCAAGGAAATCCTCGACGAGATCGACCGCATTCTTGCGCTCGCCGGCTCCGACAAATCGAAGATCGTCTCGGCGACGATCTGGGTCACGGACATCCGCAATCGCGATGCCATGAACGTCGAGTGGAACGCATGGACCGGCGGCAAGAACCTGCCCGGCCGCGCGTGCATCGAGGCGCGCCTCGCCGATCCGAAGCTCCTCGTCGAAATCGGTGTCATCGCGACGAAGTAACCCATGATCGTCCGCCGCGAACTGGAACCCCTCCTCGCCAACGTGGTCGAGGCGGGGGACATGATCTTCACGGCCGGCTGCATCGCCGACGACGAGAGTCTCGACGTCGGCGGGCAGACCAGGCAGGCCCTTGGCGATCTCGATCGCTGGCTCGCGATGTGCGGCAGCGACAAGTCGCACATTCTTCAGGTCGTGATCTGGCTATCGGATATCCGCTTCCGCGATGCCATGAACGTCGTCTGGAACGAGTGGGTCGACCCGGCCAACCTTCCGGCACGCGCGTGCGTCGAATCGCGCATGGCGACGCCCGGTTGCCTCGTCGAGATCATGGCCATCGCCGTGAAGAAGGCACCCTCATGAGCTCGGCCCGCCCTGGACCCGGCCTGCGCAGCCAGTACGCCCAATTCATGCCGGTGCAGACCCGCTGGATGGACAACGACGTCTACGGCCACGTGAACAACGTGGTCTACTACTCGTATTTCGACACTGTCGTGAACCGCTACCTGATCGATCCCGGCGGTCTCGATTTCCACAACGCGCCGATCGTCGGCATCATGGCCGAGACGATGTGCCGCTTTCATCGCTCGTTTGCCTATCCGGAAGCGATCGACGCCGGTCTCAGGGTCGGGCGCCTCGGCACGTCATCGGTGCGCTATGAGGTCGGGCTCTTCGGCGAAGGCGAGGAGGCAGCGCGCGTGGAAGGCCATCTCGTGCACGTTTTCGTCGAACGCGCGACGAACAAACCGGTGCCGATTCCATCGGGCATCCGAACCGCACTGGAGCGCCTCGTCGTGACTTGAGAGCAACCGGGCAGCTGCCCGGTGTCTGCCTGTTCCTGAAAGAATTCCAACGGAATACAGCGCACTGTAGCAGCCGGGCCATAGCGTAGCCCCGGCCAAATCAGGCAATCTCTCAGCGGGCAGATTGAGTCGGTTCGCACGCATTTGCCGTCGACCGACAATACAGGCTGGGAAAAACTATGAAGCGTATGTGCTTGATGGCCGCCGGAGCGGCCGTGCTGGCCGGCCTCGCGGCCACGTCAGGGCTGGTGCAGGCCCAGGAAACAGGCCTTGCGTCGATCCACTCTTGGGTGCAGGTCGGCCGCAAGACGTGCATGGCCTCGCATACGCACGATGGGTCGGGCACTGGCAAGACCAAGAAGGACGCCGAGAGAGCAGCGATCCGGAGCTGGGAGTCGTTCACGATCTGGGAGTACGGTCCGCCGTGGGGCCGCTTCAGCGAGTCGGTCAGCAAGACCGTTAACTGCGATCGGACGACGAGCTCCGAGTTCTCTTGCCACGTGAACAGCCGACCGTGCAAAACCAACAGACCTGTAAGGGGCCGCAAGAAGTAACTTGAACGCGGGTCCTGACGTCGTGCGGCGACGGGGAATTTCGTGATCCAGTTCCGCCCTATCCTTCTGGCCCTCGGCCTGATGGTTTGCCTCGTGGCAGTGGCGATGCTGGTGCCGATGGCTGTCGACTATGCGGACAGCCATTCGAGTGGGCTCGTCTTCGCTGTATCAGCGCTCGTCACCTTCTTCGTCGGCGGGCTGATGGTACTTTTTGCCTATGACCGCAAGCCGGTCACGGCAGGGCTCCGCGAAGGCTTTCTTCTCACCACGCTGACCTGGACGATCATCTCGGCGTTCGCCGCGATGCCTTTCATCGGGCTCGGACTTCCACTGGCGGACGCCTATTTCGAAGCCGTTTCGGCCCTGACCGCGACGGGCGGCACGGTCATGGTCAAACTCGACAGCCAGCCGAGAGGTATCCTCCTGTGGCGCGCGCTGCTCCAGGGCATCGGCGCCGTCGGCATTATCGTCCTCGCGATCCTCGTCCTGCCGTCCTTGAGGATCGGCGGCATGCAGCTCTTCCAGGCGGAAAGCTCCGACCGTTCCGAAAAGGTGATGCCACGCGCCTTCGGACTCATGTCGGCGATCACCGCCATTTTCGCGATACTGCTGGTCGCCTGCACATTCACGTACATGGCGCTCGGCATGACACCTTTCGATGCCATTTGCCACGCCCTCGCAACTGTCTCCACGGGCGGCTTCTCCACGCATGATGCAAGCTTCGGCTACTTCAATTCACCGGCCCTCGATTGGGCGGCTGTCGTATTCATGATCTCCGGAGCGCTGCCGTTCGTCGTCTACATCAAGGCCATGCGCGGCGGCGGGCTTCATATGTGGCGTGACGCCCAGGTGCGCGGCCTCGTCTGGCTCCTTCTTATCACGTCGCTGATCATGGCGATGTATCTCGCCCTGGTTCGCGACCTGCCTTTCCACGATGCGTTTCGGCTGGCGACATTCAACGTCGTGTCGATCGTCACGACGACGGGCTTCGTCAACACGGACTACACGACCTGGGGACCGTTCGCGATCGGCGTGTTCTTCCTGCTGATGTTCGTCGGCGGATGTTCTGGATCGACATCGGGCGGCATCAAGATCTACCGCCTTCAGGTCGCATGGCTGCTCACGCGCGCGCATCTTCAGCACCTCATCAGCCCGAACCGCATCGTCACGCTGCTCTACAACGGCCGCCGTCTGCCCGAGGATGTTCCCTTTTCCGTCGTCGCCTTCCTTGCGCTCTATATGGCGACGATCGGCATGTTCACGGTCGTGCTGGCAGCCATGGGCCTGGACCTGCTGACGGCATTGTCGAGTGCGGCAGCGGCTGTATCCAACGTGGGACCGGGCCTTGGCGACATTGTCGGGCCTGCCGGCACGTTCGCGACATTACCCGACGGCGCTAAGTGGGTGCTCTCGTTTGCGATGCTGCTCGGCCGTCTCGAGCTGTTCACTGTACTCGTACTCTTCCGGCCGGAGTTCTGGCGGGGCTGAACGCAAACCCCGCCAGATCAACTCAGCTATCAGCTTGTAGCAAGAGCCGCTGCTCGCGTTCGCTGCATGGTGTGGGCGATCAGGAAGAGCACCAGCGCCATGATGACAGTGTAGCCCATGTGCAGTCCGATCTGCGGGAACAGCGGCATGTAACCGGAGATGTCGACGCCGATGATCGGCTTCAGGATCGCAGCCACGACCGTCGGCAGTACCAGCAAGATGCCGGCGGTGGCGAAGAGAGCCGTTTCGACACCGTTCGTGCGCACCCGATAGCAGCGCTGGAAGGCGAACGCGAGCAACGCGATACCCGCACCCACCTGGAGCGTGATCTCGATGATGTCGAGCCAGGTCGCCCCCTCGCGAAACTTCATCAACAGGCCAATGCCGAGCGGATCGAGAACGAACACGAACGGCACCAGGAATGCGGGCATCGTGTACTTCCACGACTGCAATGTCGTCTTGTAGGGATCACCACCCGTGATGGCAGCGGCCGCGAAGGGCGACAGCGCCGTCGGAGGCGACACTTCCGAAAGCACGGCATAGTAGAAGATGAACATGTGAGCGCCGAAGTCCGGGACGCCGAGTTTGATCAGCGCCGGCGCGGCAATCACCGCGCAGAGGATGTACGAAGCGGTCACCGGCACGGCAAGACCGACGATCCACACGATCAGCGATGTGTAGATCGCGGTGAGGATCAGGCTGCCGCCCGCGTAGGTGATGATGATGTCGGCGAATTTTTGAGCGAGACCAGTCAGCGTGACGCTGCCGACGATGATGCCGGCGGCCGCACACGTCGGCGCCACGTTGAGCACACCCGTCGTGCCATCGGCCAGCGCCTTCACAAGCTTCTTGGGCCACAGCGCCGAGTCCCATCGGAAAAAGCTCGTTACGATCGCCGTCATCGTCGCCCAGAACACGGCGAGCACGGGCGAAAAGCCCATCAGCATGAACACGACGATGGAGATGAGCGAGAAGAAGTGGAACCAGTAGTTCCGCGTGAGCGTCCAGAGCGCCCCCTTCTCGATCATGAGATCGCTGCCGCCGGCGCCGTACTTCTTGGCGTCCAGCTCCACCATGACGTAGATGCCGAAGTAGTAGAGAAGCGTCGGGATGAGCGCCATCCAGATCACTTCGATGTAGGAGATCTTGAGATATTCGGCGATGAGGAATGCCGCGGCGCCGAGCACCGGCGGCGAGATGATCGCACCGAGGCCGCCGGCGGCGAGCAGGCCACCCGCAGCGTTCTTTTCGTAGCCCGCCTTGGCGAGCATGGGATGAGCGACCGTGCCGATGGTTACAGTGGTTGCGACGCCGGATCCGGACGGGCCACCCATGAGGAACGACGAGAGCACAACCGCGCGGCCAGCCGAATTGCGCCGACCGCCCATCGCGGCAAACGAGAAATCGATGAAGAACTTGCCGGCGCCTGAGGCCTGCAGAATGGCGCCGAAGATTGTGAAGAGAATGATGAGGGTCGAGGAGACGTCGATGGCCGAGCCGAAAATGCCTTCGAGGGTCATGTAGAGATGGGCGACGAGGCGGTCGACCTCGTAGCCGCGATGAGTCCAAGGCGCGGGCAGATACTGGCCATACAGCGCATAGAGCACGAACATGATCGATACGGCCGGCATGATGATGCCGGTCGTCCGCCGCGCTGATTCCAGCACGAGCGCGATGAAGACTACGCCGACCCACACCTGCACGGTGGTCGGCATGGTTGCGTAGTCGCCGAAGTCGGCGCCCTGGTAGATGATGTAGCCAACGGTGCCGGCGCCGGCTGCCGCAAAGAGCCAGTCCCACCAGTTGATCTGGTCGCGATACCGGGCCGCGATCGGAAACAGCAGGAAGACGAGCACGAGCACAATGCCGACGTGCATCGGACGCAGGATGTGCGTCGGTACGATTTCGTAGGCGGCGTAGAGATGGAAGAGGGTCGACGCGAGTGCGATGGCCGTGATCATGTAGGCAAACCAGCCGCCCACACGGTTTTGCGCACCTTCCTCTTCCTCGATCAGCTTCTCGACGGCCTTGCGCGCGTCGTCGCTGAGTTCCGCGTCCTGCGTGGCCGCAACCGGAGTAGCGCCCTCCTGTACCTGGCTCATTGAGTGCTCCCTACCCGGTCGTGAGTGGCGCATGTATGCGCCGCAGCCAAAAGGTCAAGCCGCCGGAAAGTCAATTCCGGCGGCTCTCAAGCGTATCGTCGGCAAAGGATCAGTCGACCTTGATGCCCGCTTCGGCAAAGTACTTGAGTGCACCTTTGTGGAACGGCACGCCTGCCTTCGCCTTCGTCTGGTTCTCGGTCTTGAGGTTCAGCGCTTCCTTGTGCGTCAGCGCAAGCTCCTCACGCTTCTCGAAGAGAAGCTTCGTCAGCTGGTAAGCGAGATCCTCGCTCATGCTCTCGTTGACCATCATGATGTTCCAGACGGCCACGTTCTTGTTGTCGGCTTCCATCCCCGTGTACGTCGCCTTGGGAATGGTCGTCGCCGAATAGATGTTGCCGTACTTGGCGACCATCTTGTCGGTGTATTGGGCGATGTCGATCATCTTCAGCTTCGTGCCCGGCGTCGCGCTGAGATCGGTCACCGCCGCTGTGGGCAGCCCGCCGACCCAGAAGAATGCGTCGATTTTCTTGTCCTTGAGTGCGTTGACGCTCTCGGCAACGCCGAGGCGTTCGCGCCTCATGTCCTTATCCTTGTCGAGACCAGCCGCCTCGATGACGCGGAATGCAAAGACCTCGGTGGCGCTTCCGGGTGAACCCGTCGAGACGCGCTTGCCCTTGAGATCTTCCATCTTCGTGACCCCAGTGCCGTCGATCGTCACGACGTGCATGTGGTTGGGGTACATGACGGCAAGAGCCTGAATCGGCAGCTTGCCGCCTTTGAACTTGTCCTCACCTCTGATCGCGTCCCACGACGCATCGACCTGAGCGAGACCCATGTCCGCGCGGCCTGTGCCGACGAGCTGCAGGTTGGCAACCGAGCCACCCGTCACTTCCGCGGCCGCAGTCGTGTTCGGGATGTTCTTGCCGATAATGCTCGCGAAACCACCGCCGAGCGGATAGTACACGCCGCCCGTGCCACCGGTGGTGATCGAAAGCTGCTTGGTCTGCGCGACCGCAGCCGCCATGGTGAACGCCACGGCAGCACCTGCCGTGAGCGCAATTAGACGCTTCATCTCTGTATTCCTCCCAAGGGAATCTGGTTCTCAGGCGCGATCAGTCCGGTGCAGCGCGACACAACATGCGTTCGCACCGCTTTGAACAAAAGGCTAGGGGGTGTCTAACGGATAAGCCGGCCTGCAGCCAAGAAAAAATCGCTTGCATTGCTTATTTTCGGCCGCGTTCCAGCGATGGCTCGGGCGCCCGAAAATCGGGCACGCGGTCAGCCGTCGGAATAATGGATCCCATGCCGGCGTCATGAACAACGGCCGCTGCGAGGACAGCGGCCGTGAAGATCAATCGATCGGGGAGAAACCGCGTCGAGGAGCAGGTTATTTCCACTCGATCTTGATGATCTCGTAGGCCTTGGCGCCCTTCGGCGTCGTCACCTCGGCGCTGTCGCCCTTGCTCTTGCCGATGAGCGCGCGGGCGATCGGTGAACTGATCGACACCTTGCCTTCGCGGACATCCGCTTCTGTCTCGCCGACGATCTTGTACTTGACCTTCTCATCGGTATCTTCGTCGATGAGGGTCACGGTGGCGCCGAACTTGATCTTGTCGCCGGACATCTTGGTCGTATCGATGACTTCGGCGCGCGAAAGCTTATCCTCCAGGTCCGCGACCCTGGATTCGTTCAGGCCCTGGGCTTCCTTGGCGGAGTGATACTCAGCGTTCTCGCTGAGATCGCCATGCGCGCGCGCTTCGGCAATAGCCTGGATGATCCGAGGACGTTCCACGGCTTTGAGGCGGTGCAGCTCCGTCTCGAGCTTCTGGAAGCCCTCGACCGTCATCGGAACCTTTTCCATCGCCATATCCAAGTCTCCCAACCGGCCCGGCTGACGTGCCGATACCGCCGAATCAGTCGCAACAGTCCACGGAGAAACGCCAGCTTCCCCCGTCCGGGGCCCCTTGGCAAGGGCCTCAGGCGGTGCGGCTAATATAGGCCTGAAGTGGCGCCACTTTAAGGTGACCGCGTCGCAGTGCCTTTATGGCTCCGGTTACCGCGATCGCTCCTGCGAGAGTCGTACAATAGGGAATGCGGTTGAGCAAGGCCGTGCGCCGGATGTCCTTGGAGTCGGCCAGCGCCTTGGCACCTTCAGTTGTATTGAACACCAAATGCACGTCGCCGTTCTTCATGGCGTCGACGATGTGCGGGCGGCCTTCCAGAACTTTGTTCACTAGCTCGCAGGGAATACCGTGCTGTTCCAGATGCCGCTTGGTGCCCCGCGTCGCTAGGATCTTGAAGCCCAGTTCGACCAGATCCCGCATGGCACCGAGGATGCCGTCCTTGTCCGCCTCTTTGAGCGAGACGAAGACCGTGCCCTTGTCGGGGAGCGACTGGCCAGCGCCGAGCTGGCTTTTGGCGAAGGCGAGCCCGAAGTCCGTGTCGATGCCCATGACCTCACCCGTCGAGCGCATCTCAGGCCCGAGGATCGGATCGACGCCAGGGAACCGCGCAAACGGGAACACGGCTTCCTTGACCGCGATGTGATCGAGCTTGCGCGGCTTGAGGCCAAAGCCCTTGAGCGGCTCGCCGCCCATGATCCGCGCCGCAATGCTCGCGACCGGCAGGCCGATGGCCTTGGCGACGAACGGCACCGTACGGCTCGCCCGCGGGTTCACCTCGATGACGTAGATCTGCTTGTCCTTGATCGCGTACTGCACGTTCATGAGCCCAACGACATTCAGCGCAAGCGCCAGATCGCGGGTCTGTTTCTCCAGCCGCACGACGATCGAGCTGTCGAGCGAATGCACGGGCAGCGAACAGGCGGAGTCGCCCGAATGCACGCCCGCTTCCTCGATGTGCTCCATGATGCCGGCAACGAAGGAGTCCTTGCCATCGGCGAGGCAGTCCACATCAACCTCGATGGCACCCGTGAGATACCGGTCGATCAGCAGCGGCCGGCTCTCGGAAACGATGAGCTCGGAGGGCCGGTCCAGCGTCGCGGACAGGCGCTGGATATAGCGATCCACCTCACCGCCATCGGCGACGATCTCCATGGCGCG
>JAEYYJ010000094.1 GCA_023430845.1 Pseudomonadota bacterium | reverse complement strand
CGCCGCACCGAACGGTATGGCATTGCCGGTATGCCCCGCCCCGAAGGCGACCTCCTCTGGCTGCACGCCGCCAGTGTCGGCGAGACCAACGCCGTGCTGCCGCTGATCGAGCGCCTGCTCGCCGCGCGATCCGATCTGACCGTTCTCCTCACGACCGGCACGGTGACTTCCGCCGGCCTCGCCGCAAAACGGCTGCCGCCGCGCGGCTTCCACCAGTATGTGCCGATCGACTCTGCACCGTACGTGCGCCGCTTTCTGGATCACTGGCGGCCGAACGTCGCCGTGCTCACCGAGCAGGAGATCTGGCCAAATCTCATTCTCGAGGCGCATGCGCGCGGCATCCGCCTCGCGCTCATCAATGCCCGCATGTCGGGGCGCAGCCTCGCACGCTGGCAGGGAAAGCCCAACGTCGCCAAGGCACTCTTCGGCCGCCTCGATGCCGTGCTTGCCCAGAATGATCAGCTTGCGCGCGCGCTTGCCGCGCTCGGTGCCATGAATGCCGCGGCTGTCGGCAATCTCAAGCTCGACGCACCCCTGCTGCCGATCGACGAGGCGGCCGCCGCCGCGCTCACCACAGCCCTCGCCAGCCGCCCCCGCTTTCTCGCAGCTAGTACACACCCAGGCGAAGAGGAAGTCGTCGCCGCGGCACACCGGCTCATGCGTCCGACACTGCCGGGGTTGTGCACGATCATTGCGCCGCGCCATCCGCATCGCGGACCACAAATTGCAGCGGATCTCACCGCGGCCGGTCACACTGTCGCCCTGCGTTCACGCGGCGAGCTGCCGAATACCGGCGTCGATATCTATATCGCGGATACGATCGGGGAGCTCGGCACACTCTATTCCGTGGCGCGCATCGCATTCATCGGCGGCTCGTTGGTCGAGCGTGGCGGCCAGAATCCCATCGAAGCCGCCCGCCTTGGCGCAAGCGTGCTCGTCGGCCCTCATACTTCGAGCTTCACCGACATCTATGCGCCCCTGCTCGCCGCCGGCGGCGCCGTCGAGGTGCGCAATGCCGAGGACATGGCGCGTCACGTGTTGGAATGGCTCGGAAGTCCAGCGAGTCGTGACGCTGTCGTCGCCACGGCAACGGCGACCCTCGAGAGCCTGTCCGGAGGCCTCGAGCGGACCACGCAGGCGATCATCGCCATGCTCGGCCAGCCGCGCGCGGCGTAGTGCCATGACGCGTGCCGGCAGGCGTTTTATGCGTGCCCGGCTTCACTGTGAAGGTGGGAGAGTTCGACACCGATCTTGGACAACGCCCGCACGTACTTGAGCTCGAGATCGACATCGAAGATCAGGTCACGGTCCGCCGGGCAATTCAGCCAGCCGTTGGCACCAATCTCCGCTTCGAGCTGGCCCGGCGCCCAACCCGAGTATCCGAGCGCCAGCACCGAGCGGCGTGGCCCCTGCCCGGCCGCCATAGCCTTTAGTATCTCGATCGTCGCCGTCAGACAGATGCCGTCGCTGATGGCGAGCGTCGCCTCATCGGCGAAGTAGTCGTTGGTGTGGAGCACGAAGCCGCGCTCGGTCGAGACCGGCCCGCCGTTCAATACGCTCTGCTCGAGGAAGGCATCCGTACCACTCTCACCAAGCCCGAGCTGATCGACGAGATCGCCTAGCGAAACATCGGGCGAGCGTTGATTGACGATGAGTCCCATAGCCCCCTCGGCAGAATGGGAGCACATGTAGATAACTGACCGGCGAAACCGGCGGTCGCTCATCGTCGGCATGGCAACGAGAAGCTGGCCGCTGAGATAGCTCGGCCCCGAAGCGCGTCGTTTGCGTGCCTGATCCATAGCTTAACTCTAACGCTTGCAGCCGCAGGATGTGAAGCCGTTTTGCAGCATGGCGCCGCTTCGGCATTGCCCTTGCGTTGAAAGTGAATTCCGATCTCATATGCACCGAAACTTGATCCGCCGAGAGCGGAACGTCACTTCACTTTACAGGGCGCACGGATACGATCGCCGCCCGTGGAGGCCCCGGTGAAAGCCAATATGCACCGAAATCTGTCGATCTCCGTGATGGGGTTGCTGCTGTCGGCTCTGCTTCAGAGTGCGGCCGCCGAGCCTGTGCAGCTTGCTTCGTCTTGGGTAACGGAGCCGCACGCGCGTGCACGCCTTGTAGCTGGCGGACCTCCTCCCGGTGCTTCCGCAGGCACGCTCGCGGCCGGCATCGAGATCGAGCTTGCGAAGGACTGGAAGACGTACTGGCGCAATCCAGGTTCGTCGGGCGTACCGCCGCTGTTGGAATGGTCGAACGCCACCAATGTCGCGTCGCTCGAGATGCGTTATCCAGCGCCCGGCCGTCAGAATGACCGTAGCGGCGATACGATCGGCTATAAGCGGCATGTCATGCTGCCGCTCGTCGTGCGGCCGGCCGAGCCGGGGCGCGACATCAGGCTCAAGGTTCTACTCGAGTACGGCGTCTGCAAGGATATATGCATCCCGGTGCAGGCACATCTCGATTTGCTCATACCGGCAAACGCTGAGAAGCAGCCCATGGCGAGCGATCTCGCCGACGCGTTCGACCGCATACCTCGTCCGCTCGGCGCGCAGCGTCCAGCCGATCCCGATCTCAGCAATGCCTCGGTGATTCTCAGTGGCGAGAAGCCGTCCATTCGCCTGGATGCCGTCTTTCCCGGTGGGGCTGGAGACGGCGATGTTTTCGTCGAGGCGCCGGACGGCCTCTGGATCCCCATGGCCATGCGCGATGGTCCGACCGAAGGCGATCGCGCGAGCTTCGTCGTCGATCTGACGGAGGGGGCTGAAATCGCCGACCTCAAGGGCAAGACCATCCGCATCACCCTGGTTTCGCCACGAGGCCAGTCCGAGACCACGCTCAAGCTCGAGTGACGCATCTTTTCTGCGTACAGGCCCGCTTGCGCTCCGGGGGGACGCAAGATATGGTCCGCGCGCCGTACGAACCGGGGCCTCATCGAGGCGCAGGGACGCGGCTCCGGAGAGGTGGCAGAGTGGTCGATCGCGCCGCACTCGAAATGCGGAGTACGGGTAACCGTACCGGGGGTTCGAATCCCTCCCTCTCCGCCAGACCACCATCCGTCACCCTCCACTAAAGTCCGCACAAATCCCCGATTTTGTTGAGATTTTCGGCCTTTTCGGCGAATGGGGCCGAGGGCGTTGAAAGCCTGAATGTTATGCCGAGGTTATGCCGAGGTTATGCCGAGATTGGGGGCTGGATCGGCACATGGGCCACGGGTATGTGGCGCGCGTGCATGGCGTGCGTCTGTGGACAACTGGCGGCACGCCCTTGAAGGCGCTCGGCGTCATCCCAATTAGTTGGGCACGGAATAGTCGAGGCGTGCAGGGGGCACCGGGTAGACTACTAAACGTCCCGAAAATCCCCACGCTGGCTCAACGCGCGATGTCGACTAAGTTAGGACCCCGCGCACGATGATGGGGGCCACCCAATGGGTGTGTTTCTTGTCCTCGAAGCCAGTCAGCCGTGCGGTACACGCTACCGTCTGGCCTTCGGGTGCCTCGTGCATCCGCGATGGGCTTCGATGGTAGCTGCGCTGTCGCGGCTGATTTGAACGGAGGGCGCCTCGGCAACGGGGCGCCCGTCTGTGTTTCGACACAGCACGATGCCGGGGTCAACTTGGGGGATGCCGAATGGCAGACGATCAAGGCTATGCAGTCATAGAGCTTCAACGACAGGCCCTTGATCCCACCGTTCCGGTCTCACGCCTGCTCCGGATGGCCAAAGTTATAGCTGTGAAACTCAACCTCGCCGATGCGCTCGTCTGGATAGACGCCGAATCGAACGGGTACATGGAGTCGGCACTTGAAGATTTGCCGACCTATCGCCGTCTATCAGGCGAGTGGCAAGGCCTCGGCGCCTACTCCGGATGGCAAACGATACATTTCGGAACCCTCGAGTTGGCGGACAAAGTTACGCAATCACCCATCGGACTGTCTATTGCGGCACTTGAAGTTGAATTCGAAGACAGGAAGTCCGATGACATCGTGTGCTTCTCTGGACATCAAGGGGTGCGCTCTGATCTTGTTCGTCGGTTTCAATTGCGCGAAGCTCGTCTCGTGATTTCGAGGGCGCAAGTGTGGGAGATCGTCGAGCGCGTCCGATCGATGGTTCTCGACTGGACTCTAGAGTTGGAAAAGGCCGGCGTGCTCGGGCATGGCCTTCAGTTCACAACCAAAGAGAAAGTCGCCGCAAGCGTGACGAAAAACTACTTCATCCAGAATGCTGGGGTTGTCGGAGATGTGTCGGGCGGCAATGTCCAGAATTCTCAGACAGCCACTGCCAACATCAACGTGGAGAAGCTAGTCGACATTGTCGCGCAGGTTCGCCCGCTGTTGGGGCAGATGCCCCAACAGACTGCCGATGAGCTCACGCCAGTTCTCGACGAAATCGAAAACCCTTCAACGCCGCCCTCCCGCATGGCATCGCTAGCCGCCTCTGCGAAGAGAATATTGGAAGGCGCCTCTGGCAATGTTGTCGCCGAGGGGTTCATCAGCTTGCTTGGCAAACTCTCCGCGTAACGACAGGCAGCGTCAAAATCATCCAACCCGATCCAATGCTGCCGGTCATCCAAGATGGATTATCACTTCACGAAGTGCGGCGCGCCATCCTTGGCCGTCCACGTCAAATGAATCCAGCCGGCGGGCACGTAGTGCGACCGCCCCGCCGCGTCGAAAATGCGATGGCTACCGCTCGGGGCGACGTGCAGTTTGAGCGGGCTCTCAATCGTCAGTGACTGACCGCCCGTCCATGCGTAGGTGCGCACGGCCTCGCAAGCAATGTCGACGAAATCCAAACCCGACTCGTTTCGAAATTCACTCATCAAACGAACTCCAACCTTGATTGCATGCCGGCGAACGGCGCTGCGTCCGGCATGTCTTGAGGAAGCAACTGCAGCGCCAATAAATCATTCGACTTTGTGCGACCGACTTCCTTGAACCCCGCCTTGCGGTACGTCCATCCAGCCTAGCTCGCTAAAGCGATGAGATATTCCCCAAATCATAACCCTCTAAAAATCACAGCGTCGTCCCCGCTGCGTGGCTGTTCGGGTGGCCTCGAGCCGGCCGACAATTCCGCCCTAGCGCCACCGGAATATTCCGTCAACAGATTAATTGGCATGGCATAACATCTGCACACACCGTAACGGTAGATTTCCGTCACGAGTCGAGTTAGAAAAAACGCCTGCGCATGAAGGGGATAGATCGAGGGGATGCGGTTAATTAGAGGGCGTTGGCCGAGGTTAGGCCGAATCCGTAAGCGGACGGAAAAAGATTGGGCCTATTCAACGGCTTATTTTTGGGGTCGGTAACTCCCTCTCCGCCAGATATCCAAAATTATTGAGTTAAAACAGCACCATAGCTGTTTCGATCTGTCGGAACGCACGGTCAGACTCACGAACTCAGTGGGGATGCTCCCGACAGCGCAAATTGAGCACGCGTATCGCTCAACAATGTCAGTGGCTCCCCCAAATCGACCGCTCCGCTCTGCACCAACGCGGACGTGGCACACTCGTGAGGGGACAGTGAATGCGGAATACTTCTTCGATCGGTCGACGCGCGCTCGTGCTCGGCCTCCCGGCAGCGGTTTCGCTCACAGCATTGACGGGTGCATCGTGCGCCCCTTCTTCACGAATGCCGAAGACGGAGGCGCTCCTGCGCCTCGATGCTGCGTTCTGGCAGGCTGTTGATCGGGTGAACGCGGGAGCTTGGGACACGCTGCCAGCTGCCGAGCTTCGCTCCGCCATGGCGTCTTTCACCGACCTCTTGCTCTCAATGGACGATGCGGCCAAGGCGACCTAGTCCGAGCCCATTCACACCGCGGACGACGTGGCGGCGCGCGCGGTGCTTGCGAAGCACTATTCCAGGTCCATTGGCGATCGGGCCTCCCGCCTCAGCACCAAGATCGCAATCTCAGCGAGCAAGCCAACCGGGAGTTCATCAAGGCGGTTCCCACCCTTCTCAATATTCTAAGTGCGTAAGCGAAGCGGCCCCGCTCAGCGTTGGCGCGCTGGACGAGGCCTAGATCAACGCCTGACAGCATCAGGAGAAGACCATGCGTCGTCCGTACCACGGCCCCAGCGCCGATGACTACATCCGCAGCATCGACCGCATTCTCATCGTGACCGGCACGATAGCCGTCGCGGTGGCCGTCGGCCTCATCTTCCAGATCGCGTGATCGGGATGGGCTCCAATGCCTCCCTCCAAGCTTACTGAAAGCTGGGTGCCTCTGGCGCGCGCGGTCAACGCAGTGATCGATCGCCTTCGTCATGCGCATCCCACCCTCCCGTGACGCCGGCGCCGATCGGCCCGCGCCAATACCGAGAAGCACATTCACCTGAAAGGACATCACCATGCAGACGAAGATCGTAGCCACCCAGCGCAACGTTGAGGCAGGCGACCCAGGATCGGTATCTCGCCGGCGCTTCATTGCCGGCACCACTGCGGCCGCCACGTCAGCGCTCGTGGCCGCAGAGACTTCCACAGCTGCGCCGACAGCAGGTGCCCCTACTCCCGCTCTCGCTCGCCTGTTCGATCAATGGCAAACTGCTTGCCGCGAAGGTCGACGCTTGAACACCAGCGATGATGAAGCCCGCGATATTTATTTCCGTACAGCACCGGCCATCCCTAACGCAATTGTAGCCCCGACCGATGATGAGGGCCGGCTACAGCGCGGCTTCGGTCAAGTCTACTACGCCCAACGCAGTCGCAAGTCGGGGCGCGAAGGCGGGACATTTGTGTTGAGGCCAACCTACTGGCTGGATATCGGGGACGAGGACCGCGCGCACATCGCTTCATAGCAGCGGACCAAGCCGCCGAGCGCGCCGCCGGCGTCGAGGATACCTGCGCCGCGCTCGATGCGCAGTGGGACATCATGGACCGTCTTAGAGACGAGATCGAAGACTTTGACTTGCACTCGTTTGCCGACCTGGTCGTTCTTGCAAGAGTTGCTAGCGAGGTGCTGAGTTCTGGCGGTCAACTCTCCGACGGCACGCCGAAACTCATCATCGACCACATCATTCGCCTCGCTAATCAACGCAGCGCCTAGTTCTCGTGAACAGGGCTGGCTCACACAGAACCAGCCCGCGCGCGGCAGTGGCGATGGGGTGTACGCATCCGACACAACCGCGAGCATCCGCGAATGTCGCGCCGATAGGGCCGATTTGGTCTCTTTGACACTCAGCATCCGAGACGAGGATCCCAATGACACAGCTCAAGCTCAAGGAAGCGATGGAGGTAAGCCGCAAGCGCTTCGGCTACGCTCGCGTGTCGACCAGCGATCAGGATCTCACGATCCAGCATGAGCAGCTAACTGCCGCGGGCTGCTCAATCATCCGCTCCGAGAAGGCGACGGGGACCAAGCGCGAAGGTCGCGAGCAGCTGCAGATCCTGCTCGAGTTCATTAAGGAGGGTGACGTGCTGGTCGTTACCCGCCTCGATCGCCTGGCGCGCAGCATCTCCGACCTCATCGCGATCTCGCATACGCTCGAGGCGAAGGGCGCTGCCCTGCAGGTCCTGCATCAGAGCATCGAGACCGAGACGCCGGCGGGCCGACTGTTCTTCGCGATCATGGGCGCGATCGGTCAGTTCGAGACCGAGCTCCGCCGCGAGCGCCAGATGGAAGGCATCGCCAGCGCTAAAGCCAAGGGCGTGTACAAGGGCCGCAAGCGCCAAGTCGCGCCGGCCGACGTGAAAGCCCTTCGCGAACAGGGCATGGGCGCTTCGGCTATCGCGCGGCGGTTAGGGTGTAGTCGGAAGACGATCTATCGAGCCCTCGCGGCATCAAAGGAGACTCCCTTTGCCACTACTTGCGCGTAGCGACCGCCGTAGTAACATTCGCCAGCATATTTTATTGCAACCGAAGGAGATTGCTCATGTCCGATCATCAATGCGGCCCCGCCTATGCTGAAGGGTTCTTCCTTGGCGTTCGTAATGCAGCTCGCGCCGCTCATGTCAGTTCTAAGTATCTAATCTCGTGCATCGATCACGAGATCGACGTCCTTGGAATTGACTTTGACAGTCAGGCCGGCATCACCTCTCGTTCAGGTGAGGGAGGCTTGGTTACGAGTTTCGTCGATCGCGTTTCTGTCACCAAGCGACGTGATCTTCGTGCCTACAAGTGGTTGGGCGATACCCCCATTTGTTTCGTCGAAGAGAGTGCCAGGGTAGAGGGCAACTTCGGTGGTCCCCTTTCGGACCCGAGCTTTTTTGCTGCAATTGTTGAACTCAGAAGTCGAGAGAACGCCGAGGCCCAGTTTTATGCGTTGACCAGCAGCGAATTCTACAAGCGTGGTCTGGGGTTGAAAGGTGATGACGATGTTGCCGAGGGCACCATACGCGACGGAAAGGTCTACCATCGTCTGAAGGATGGTGAAGCTGTGCCGGCGAAATGTGTATGTTGCACGTGGTCTGACGTGACGGGGAATTGCAATGGCACCTGGTGCTAATTGAGTGGGTTCCCCGTGCCCGAGCGGTGATCGTGGCCAGTAGTCGATCACGATCACCGGCTATTGCGTCCATCCGTGCGCGAGGAGGTCCGGTACATGAGTAGCTCTGGAGGCGGAGGGACCTAGCCCCTCCGCCATTTCTTGTCAGGCGCGCACCAAAATCGGCCACGCCCTCAGCCCATACGCACTCGCGTAGAGCCGACGTCCGGTTTTCGGACAGTACCGCCACGGGCGGAACATGTACCGATATCCGGGAGGGGGATCAGCCAGCTTCTTAGCCATGCTGAAGCCTCCGGGGCGACGTTCGCCTTGACAAGCGCGAGCGATTATTACAACTAGAAGGTGCTTAGGCTTCCAATTGAGCTGCGCTTGTGGCTCCCTCACCGGCGAGCCCCTAGCCCAGTGAAGAATACCGGTGTTCGATATGGGCTAATGCCTCGCGGCGTTGGCCCTTATCTTTTGAACCTTGCGCTAGATGATGCGCTCCTCCTTATATTTCTCCCACATGCAGCTGGCCGCGCTTCGACTCGTGATGCAGGCCTCCGCCATCTCATCCGAGTTCGAGAATGACGCTGCGTGCCGCGGCGACATCAAGAGTGTTCCTGCGAATGTGTCCGCTTGCCACTCGCTATCTGTGTAGATCTTGTCGCTGTCTGAACGCGCCCTCGCGAAGGTGATATGGCGGTGGAGGAGGTAGTGCCCAAGCTCGTGGCTTGCCGTGAATCGGTGCCGACGACCACCTTGGCATGCGCCCTCATAGACATCTCTGCGCAGGATCAGCGTGCATCCACCGATCGGCACTAATCCTTCATTCTCGCCCATCTCCTCGACTTCCTGGACATCGAAGACGAAGTTGGGATCCGCAACGCTAGCAATCCCGAACTCGATCACATCCATGATCGGGAAGTCCACGCGCTCCTCGGGTACGAACGCTGCTCGAACGCTCTCCGCGAACTGACGCAGCGCTGCGGTCCCGAGGGGAGGCACTACAATACCCCGACGGGAGCGCTGGAACGGCACCTCGCTCTGCACGGACTTCAAGAGCAGCTTCTTGAGCTGACTAATCGTTGCGGCGGGCACCTTGTCTATGCTCCGTGCGAATGCCGCGATCAGCTCTCGATCCTCCGCACTCTTGCCGTCGAGACGCACCTCCTTCCTCGACTGCTCGATGGCCCTACGCACGAGCGCGAGTTCACCTGCGGTCCATTCCAGCGACCTCGAAATCTTACTGAGAAGGCCATCGGGAATTGGCTTCCGGCCTGTCTCGATAGCCGAGAGAAATGCCGTGCTCATGCCCAGCGGCTTCGCCATATCGACCAGTCGAAGCCCCTTCTCTAATCGCAATTTCCGAACTGCAACCCCGAATGGTGTCAGTGTGGCCATGGTCCGCGCTCCTCGCTGCTCCTCCCCTCGATCCCCATTTCCACGTAGCCTAATCGGCTCCATAATTCAACCTAAAAGGAAGAATTTGACATCCAGCCCTCTCCGACCGGACTTGCGGACCTTGGCCGCGCTACAGCGGCACCTGGCGACGCCAGTGTGAAGCTTCTTCCAGTTGCTTCCTTGTGCTATTGTGCAGTCATGCAGCGTGAAACTGCCATTGCCGTCATCCGCCATCACGAGGCCGAGCTGAAGGAGCTCGGCGCCGCGAGCGTGGCGCTGTTCGGCTCGACCGCGCGCGACGAGGCAGGCCCCCATTCGGACGTGGACGTGGCCGTGCGCCTCAACGAGCGGTTCCGCGGCTTTTACGCCTTCGGCGCGCTCGATCGCATCAAGCTCCGCCTTACCGAGCTGCTCAAGGTGAACGTGGACGTGATCCCCGAGCCCAGGGAGCCAGGCCCTCTCAAGACCGCCATCGACAAGGACCGGCAGTTTGCCTTCTAGCGATCCTCAGAAGCGCTTCGGCGACATCATCTACAACATCGACGCCATCGCCGGCTACACGCAGGGCATGAGCGAAGAGGACTTCTTCTCCAATCATCTGATCTATGATGCGAGCGAGCGCTGCCTATCTCGCATCAGCGAGGCCGCCACCAAGCTCGGCCTGCTCGCGGAGGAACTCGCTCCTGACCAGCCGTGGAGTGACATCCGAGGTATCGGCAATTGGCTGCGCCACGACTATCCGAACATAGTCAAGCAGACCATCTGGCAGACCATCACCGAACACCTGCCACCGCTACGCCTATCCTGCGAGGCGGCGATCGCGAAGCTTCAAAGCAAATCCTGACCTGCTCGCGCGGCGCGGGCGATGGCTAGATGTGAGCGTTACCATCCTATCAGTTCGCCTTTGGGGGCTGGATGGACCCGTGGCAGGAACAAGATCTCTTCCGGACGGTGATCGACGAAGACGCAATGATTTTTGTCGCTGCTTCCGAAGCGCAGCATGCAGCCATCCTGTCCCCACGGCTCGATCGACACGATGCGAGCCAAGTTGACCAAGCTGTCGTTATGATTTGTCAGTCTCTTGAGGACAAACATAGACCTCAGTAGACGTTCGCGAGTTCGACTCCCTCTCCGCCAGTCGCCCGCGCCTAATTTATTGATATGCGCGGGTTATATTTTTCCGGCATCGCGAATCCAAGCTCAAGGTGGGTGACGTAGTCGCTCTGTCAGCGCGTTTCGCGATACACCCCGCCGCTCGACAAGTCTGCCAACCGACAAAGAGAACGCGCGTAACCGCGCTTGGCGATTACGCGCATGACATTCTCTGCTCAGACCATCAGAACTTCGCCGTCGCGCTCAAGATGAACGATCGGCCGGGCTCGTAAAGGGGCGTGACGTTGTCAGTGATGATCCACTCCTGACCGTACGTCGCACGCTCGGCATACGTCTCGTTGAAGATATTCCGGACGTCCAGGCGGAAGGTCAGATCGACCGGCGTGTTCGGCTTGTACTCGACGAAAGCGTTGAAGACCTTGTAGCCCTCGTACGGCGGTGAGCCGGCGATCACGAAGTCGTACTCCGGAGCAATCTTGGCATCCGCGCCGACGGTAAAACCTGTGCCTTCGAACTTGTGCACGCCCGTGATCGTGATGAACCTCCCGGACGGCGTGGCGAGATACGTTCCCGTGTCGGAGTCCGCAGGCTCGCCATCGATCAGGACTTTGATATCCGCGTACTTCACACGCAGAAAGCCGTTGCCCCAATCATAACCGACACCGAGCTCGTAACCCTCCGACTCCACGTCTCGCGAGATCATTCGGACGCGCGCGTCGGCGATCTCGGACCGGAAAACACTTCCTTCGAATGTCCACCCCTTGTAGCGCGCGATCAGGCCCGCGTTGACGTTGTCGGCCACTGCGGCCCTGAGACCACCGCTGTAGTCCCAGCTCGGATCCATGATGAAATTCTCGGCCAGCATGATGCCGGCCCAGACATGGGAGTAGCCGGCCTTGACCGTCAGGAAACGTCCGATCAGATCCTGCTCGAACGAGATGTTCCCGCTGAGCCCGCCATCGTCCTCTGTGTTCCCATCCGCACCTGTGAACCACTGATGGTCAGCGCGCCCGCCGAACGAGAGACGCGTGCCTGCGACCGGCTCGAGGCGGGCCTGAGCATAGGCTCCCATGACATCGCTCTTCTCCCGCGGATACTCGCCAGGGTAGTCGAGCGCGGCGCGGCGCTTGATGAAGTCGACACCGGCAATGACATTTCCGGCGGCGAAGGAGAATTTGTTCTCGGCCTTGCCATTGAGGCTCTCGGATTTGCCGTAGGTCGGTGAGATAGCACCGGTTACGCGATGGACAAACGGTGTGCGCAGCTCTGTCTCGCTATGAGCGAGCACGATTTTCGGATCCCACCACCCCTGAGGCGTGGCATCGCTATAGTTGAAGACCGTGGTGCGCCGGTCGATATTATAGCGCCTGAACAGAGGTTCGGCAGGCCCCGTCGGCGGCATCGAGAAGTTGGCGCGATAGGGCCTCATGGCATCGTCGCTGAGGCGATCGTGGCTGATCTCGAAGCGGTCGCCGCTCGGGGCTTGATAGGCGAACTTCGCGAGGCCACTCCAGAAATCGGTCTCTGTTCCGCCGACAGTGTCTCCATTTCCGGCTTTGAAATTGTCGCCATCGCCGATCGTGAAATAGCCGAGAACCTCGAAGCCCTTCGCCATGCCGTAGCCGGCCAGGCTATTGGTGAATACGCGGCCATTCGTGTTGAACTGCGTCTTCGCGAAGCCGCCGAGACCATCACGGTCCATAAGGTCGCGTACGTCCTTAGTCTCGTAGACGATCGAGCCTGCCAGCGCGCCGAAGCCGGCATCTGCCGGCGCCACACCGGCATCGACCCTCACGGCCTTCAGCAGGCTCGGATCGATGAAGTTCGTCGCGTTGTGATGGAATATCTTGTTGTTCTGAGCAGCACCGTCGATGGTGACCGCAAGCGCGGTTTCCTCGATACCGTGGACATATACCTTCTGCGACATGGGCAACGAACTGCCGACGAGTATGCCCGGCTGTTCGGAGAACACGCGCTTGATATCGGTCGGATTCAGCCGCTCGAGATCCTGTGATGTGATGTCGACCGAGTTCGCGCCGATGCTCGGCGGGCCCGATACCGTGATGGGCGGCCGCGTCACCTCCTCAGCGGGTTGAGCAGGTGCCGGTGCGGGCGCCGGCGCCGCCGCTTTGGCAGCAGGGGCCCGGCGCTTCTTGGCGGCTTTCTTGGTCTGCACTTCGAGCGACGGCAATGTCGTCGGCTGCTGCTGCGCCACCGCCGTCGATGCGCCCGCCAATCCATATGCAAGCGCGGCGCTGACGACGATCGTCACCGATCGCGATAGGTTATTCCCGACGTGGCGCATTGGTCTTCTCCAAGTGAGCTGCTAGCGAAGCCACTGAGAACGACCTCTCGCAGCTCCAGCTTCGAACGCGGCTGGCTGGCTAGCGTCACTTGGGCGGTGGCTGGCTGGCGGAAGCAGAGCCAGATTTCTGATTGCCGACTGTAGTAGTAAACAATTTCATCGAGCGGATCAGACAAAGGCAATCGACGGTGCAGAATTGACACAGCGCTCATCGACGGATAGCGAGGCGCAGTTCTCTCAGTCTTTCCAGCGTCGAAAGCGTTCCCGTCGGATCGTCTGCAATAATGCCCATGACGATCGCCTCCAGGCAGACGAGAGTCGTGCCATGGAGGATGATGCGTCCCGCCTGACTGCACATCACGGGCACGACGACGCTAGCGTGGCGGGCAAGGACATGCTCCGTCGAGTCGGTGATGAGAACGACGGGAATCTTGAAACGCCGTGCCTCCGCCATCGTCGATGAGGCTTCCTTGTAAGGACCGCCGAAAGCCAGCATGAGAACGGCATCGACGTTGCGCATCTCCAGAAGCTGCTCGGGAAGCGGCGACATGTAGCCGTCGAATACGACCGTGGAGCGCCCTATCTGACTGAGCGAGAGCGCCAGATACCGCCCGAGAAATGCGGTCGCGCCGCCTCCGAATACGCCCACGCGGCTTGCGGGCGCGAGGCAGTCTATGGCCGCGAATATGCGCGCGCGCGCCTCGTCACCCTCGAGCACGCTGAAGGCTTCGCGATGGTCATAGAATACCTGATCGACGACTGTCGCAGACCGCTCCTTCACCTGCTCGAATGTTCGCGTGATCGTATCGGCTGGAGTTCGACCGGTGCCCGATGCTGTCGCCAGCGCTTCCCTGAGCTCGCGCAAGCCGTCGAAGCCGGCCGCCTGCACGGCACGGATCACCGTGGCATCCGAGGTCCCGATCGCAGCGGCGAGTTCGACCGCCGACTTGGTCATGGCATCGTGGCGGTGCGTATCGATAAACTCGAGCACCCGGGTGAGCGAGGGCGATAGCGAGCGTGCGCGCGCCCGAATTCGGCCACTCAGCTTATCGTTCGGCGTATCTATCGTGGACATCCCTACACCCTGCTAAGGTCACTACTACATTCTTTACTATTCCCGTCATGTTTTCTAGGGCGAATGGAGAATGAGCATATTTATCGAATTATTTCAGCGCACTACCCGACACGCCTGGACCGGCGCACCTGCGCCACACGCCCGCAAGGTCAGGCGGTCAGCAATCCGAACTGCGCACGGTGGAGACGCGCGTAGGCACTGTCGCGCTCCAATAGAGCCTCGTGGCTCCCCTCCTCGACGATCCCGCTCTCGTCGATGACGACGATCCGATCCGCGTGCTGGATGGTCGCGAGCCGGTGGGCGATGACCAGCGTCGTTCGCCCGACCGAGAGCTCCATCAGCGATTGCTGGATGGCGAGCTCAGTTGCGCTGTCGAGTGCCGAGGTCGCCTCATCCAGGATGAGGATCGGCGGGTTCTTCAGGAAAATGCGGGCTATGGCGACACGCTGCTTCTGCCCTCCCGAGAGTTTGATGCCTCTCTCGCCGACGAGCGTATCGAGACCGTCCGGTAGCGACGCGATAAGCGAGTCGAGCCTCGCACGCCGCACGGCCTCGACGATCTCGCTCTCGGATGCTGCCAGATTTCCGTACGCAATGTTCTCGCGGATGGATCCGCCGAACAGGAACACGTCCTGCTGAACGATGCCGATCTGAGCACGCAGCGAAGCCTGCGTCATCGCGCGAATATCGATGCCATCGATCGTGATGGCGCCGGCATCGATCTCATAGAAGCGCGGCACCAGAGAGCAGATCGTCGTCTTACCGGCACCGGAAGGCCCGACGAGGGCGACGGTTTCGCCACTGCCGACGGCAAGGTTCAACCGCGAGAGAATCTTGCGATTGTCCGAGTAGCTGAAATCGACGTCCTTGAAGACAATGTCGCCTTTGAGGCCACTGACGGCGATGGCACCGGGCGCGTCCGCGATATCAGGAGCCGTATCCAGCAGCCGCATATAGCGCCTGAAACCAGCTACTCCCTTGGGGTAACTCTCCAGCACCGACGTGATCTTGTCGATCGGACGCAGGAACACGTCGATGAGGAGAATGAAGCTGATGAGACCGCCGTAGGTCAGCTCGCCCACAATGACGAACCACGCTCCCGCGACCATAACGATGAGTTGCACCAACCGCGTACTGAGATAGCTCAACGTGACGCTGGCGGTCATGTAGGCGTACGCGTTGAGCTTGGTCTTTTTGTAGCTCTCGTTGTCGCGCGCAAAGAGCCTGCGCTCATGATCTTCGTTGGTGAATGCCTTGACGACTCGGATTCCGCCAACACTCTCCTCGATGCGCGTGTTGAAATTTCCAACCTGCCGGAAGAGCCTCTCCCAGTTATGGGTCATTCGTGCGCCGTACCGCGCGACGAGCCACGTCATGAACGGCACGATGATCGCGCTGATGAGTGCCAGCTTCCATTGGACGACGAACATCAGGACGAAGGCGCCGATGAACGTCATGACGGCAATGAATACATCCTCCGGCCCGTGGTGGGCGATCTCGCCAACTTCCTCGAGATCCTTCGTGACATGCGTGATCAGGTGACCGGTCTGCATGTTATCGAAGTAGCGGAACGACAGCTTCTGCAGATGATCGAAGGCCTTGGCGCGCATGTCCGTCTCGATGCTGATGCCGAGCGCGTGTCCCCAGTAGGTCACGATCGCCATCAGCCCGGCATTGGCGACAT
>JAEYYJ010000348.1 GCA_023430845.1 Pseudomonadota bacterium | reverse complement strand
CCTCACCTTCAGCGATCCATGCGAGGAGCCGCGCCAGCGCTTCGGCATCAGTGCTCACGATGCCCGCCGCGCCCGCGATCTCCTTATAGAACTGAGCGCCGATCATGCGGCCGGTGAGGTGCCCGAGGTGGGCGCCTTCGGTTTCGCCGAACAGCTCCATGAGCCGCGGCAAGCCCGAGCGAACGTACTCCATGGCGTAGTTGCGGTAGGCACGGGCGAGGCGTTCCGGTGACCAGTCGCCAGCCGGCAATCGCGGCGCTGCGTCAGGATCGAAGGGTGGCGGCATCTCACCGGGGCGGAAGACGAGGCGCTCGTCCGGCGCCAGGTCGTGGTCGTGCTCCATGAAGTAGCCGGCGAGACCGTGCTGGCCATCGACAGTCTGCGCCGTGCACACGAAACCGAGGCGGGGGTTCTTGAGCGATACGCCGTTCTGCGCGTACCAGCCGGTGAGGAACCCTCGTGAGACGTCGCTCGGCACACCGCAGATGGCCGCGCCCATATAGATCCAGCGCGGCGGAACAAAACGTACCCACGCCTTGCGGTCGCTCTCCCTCATGAACTCGACGCCGACGCCGCCAATGCTGTTCGAGAGGTAGTGATAGGCCGCGCAGGCGACCGCGTGTGGCATTCCGGCGAGCCCGAGCTTCTCGAAGCTCGAGAGGAATTTCTCGTGATGCTGGTGGCGGAAAACGGCGTGCATCCAGCGCGCCGCATCCGTACTGCCACGGCGGCTGACCAGCGTCAGGATCAGTCCGGTGAAATACGCGTGATAGAGATCGGCGACGGCGCGGGGCGCGCTTTCCGAGGGCGGCACGCCTTGCACGAGGCCGGCGCCGGCGGCTGGTTGACTCATTGCGTTCTCACTCAGCGGCCGTTTGCCTTGCGCCATGCGGCGAACTCGACCTTGGTCTCGGCATCGCCCGGGTAAAGACCGAAGATGCCGCGGCCCTCGCGCACCTTCTCCATGACGAAATCCTCATAGGCGGTCATCTCGTGACCTTCCTCGGCGATCTCGTTGGCGAGATGGGCCGGAATGACGACCACGCCTTCGCCATCACCGACCATGATGTCGCCCGGAAAGACGGGCGCATCGCCGCAGCCGATGGGCACGTTGACATCGATCGCGCGTTGGCGCGTTAGGTTGGTCGGCGGAGCGGGGCGGTTCTGATAGACGGGGAACTCCATCTCCGCGATCTCCGGGCAATCGCGGAAGCCGCCATCGCTGACGATGCCCGCCGCGCCGCGCATCATGAGGCGCGTGATGAGAATACCGCCGGCGGAAGCGGCCTTGGCATCCTTGCGGCTGTCGATCACGAGCACGTGACCCGGCGGGCAGTCTTCGATCGTGCGGCGCTGGGGATGCGAACGATCCTCGAAGACGCCGATGTGGTCGAGGTCCTCGCGCGCCGGGATGTAGCGCAGCGTGTAGGCCTCACCCACCATCGGCGGCGCTTTCGTGCCGACAGGGCGGACATCCTGGATGAACTGATTGCGGAAGTTGCGCTTGAAGAGCGCCGTCGTGATCGTGGCGACGCTGATCTTCTTGAGCTTCTCGCGGTTCTCGGTTGTGAGCGTCGTGCTCATTGCGGCGTTCCTCATTTGTCTATTGTTACAGCGAACGAAACATACAGCGAGCGGCCCGACGATTGCGATGGAAACCTCTCTGCAGCACTGCGTCGGTAAGCTGCAGCACCCCTCTAAGCGGCAGTACCACTTCATGAACGCGCGACTGCGCGCCTGCCGTTAGGCGCCCTTCATGAGCGCGCGACTGCGCGCCGGCCGTTAGGCCGTAAATACTATGCATATCGCGCCACGCGGCCCCGAAGGCTGTCGAGAATAGGCCCGAAGTCGGATTCTTCGCGCGATTCCGGGTAAAGCGCGCCGACCGGCACCGTGAATTTGCGGGCGCGCGCCACAAGCTTCAAACGCCCGCGCGACAGATGCCCGCGCACGAGGCGTTGCGGCAGATAACCCGATCCTTCGTTGCTGAGAAGGTAGTCGACGGCCATCGGGCCGATGTCGAGTGTGAGTCGTGCACCCGCGCGTTTCGGGAACGCCATCGCGTGGTCTTCGCGAAAATCCGGGCCCCAATCCACAAGAATATAGTCATCCGTTCGCCGTCTCGCGTCCCCACGACCGGAGGAAACGAGCACGAGTTCTTCCTCGAAGAGATGCTCGATGAGAAGTCCTGGCGACTGCAGTGGCTGATAGACGACGGCGACATCGAGCGTGCCGTCGAGCAGTCGCTGGGTCAGCATCGGACCGGTGTCGGTGACCGCGGTGAGCGCAAGCTCCGGATAGGCGGCCTTGAGATTTGCGATCCACGAGACGAGCAGTCCCTGCCAGAGCGTCGCCTCCGCGCCGACGGCGAGATGCTGGTCGTGTTGGCCCGAAAAACCCACGTCTAGCTGGGCTTGCTGCCATACGCGGACCATGGCGAGCGCGTGCTTCTGGAACTGTTCTCCGGCCGACGTGATCTGCGCGCCGACCTTCGAGCGCTCGAAGAGCTGACGTCCGAGCAACGATTCAAGATTGCGCACGCGTGATGAAACCGTCGATTGCGTGACGTTCATTCGGCGGCCTGCTTCGATGAAGCTGCCGGTCTCAGCGATCATCAGGAACGTGCGTGCGAGCGCGATGTCCATGGTGTGTGCTCTCGCTGTGTTGATGACGATATGCGCGATGTATCGAAAGAATCGATAGATGACAGCGAAATTTTGCGTTTGCGATGGCTACGGATTGCACACATTAGATGATGCATCGGCACCACACCACAAGACGAATAGCAGGAAAGGATCATATCCAATGGCAATGAGAGCTAAGAAGGCGGTCAAGAAGGCACCCGCCAAAAAGGTCGCGACGAAGAGCGCGAAGAAGAAGACCGCTGCCAAGAAGGTAGCGAAGAAGGCGGCGAAGAAGCCCTCGAAGAAGCCGGCCAAGAAGGCGGCGAAGAAGGTTGCCGTGAAGCGTGCGAAGAAGGCCGCAAAGCGGTAAGACTATCTCCGTTGTTCTGTGCAACGGAGTATCACTGAATGCCATCGAGGCTCATCTCGATGACTGGCGCGGCAGCGCTGCTCATGACCAGCATCGCTGCCGATGCCGCCAGCATCACCAATCGCGACACCAAAGACGTCAAGGTCACCATCTCCGAAGGAGAGACCACGACGGAGCACACCATCCGGCCCTCGCAGGTGCTCGACAAAGTGTGCATGAGCGGCTGCGTCGTCCGCCTCGATGACAATGAAGAGGACGAGTACGAGGTGGAGGCCGAGGACATCGTGGCCATAGAGGACGGGTTCCTCTACTACGACGGTCCCGATGATCCCAATAA
>JAEYYJ010000341.1 GCA_023430845.1 Pseudomonadota bacterium | reverse complement strand
AACGCCCACCCGGCATCACACGCTCGGGTGAGAACGACGCCTTCGCGCGTGCCGTCGTCAGCGCTCTGCAGCGAACCATGCCGCAGCTCATGGATACACGCGGCCGTGTCACGGTGCGCATCACGCTTGATATGGATGGCGGTGTCGTGAGCACGCAGGTGGTGCGCCCCTCGAATGTGGCGGGGCTCGATCGCAGCGTCGTGTTCGCAACAAAGCAGACGAGCTATCCTTTCCCGCCGCGCAAAGCCAAGCCTGATGATCTCGTATTTCTGATCACGTACATCTACAATTAGACGAAGGGCCGTGGCGCCCCGCACAAACAACCGGATGCACTACAGGATGCTGGATCGACTGCTCGACATACTGCAGGGAGGTGGGCGCGGTTCGGCACCTGCCACCGAGGAACCTCATCTTGCCGTCGCCGTACTGCTCGTCGAAGCCGGCCTCATGCACGGCGACTTCAGCGCCGATGAGCGGGCCATGACGGCGCACCTGCTCTCGCGCCGCTTTGCACTCTCCGCAGACGAGGCCGATGAACTGATCGGGCGCGCCGAGGCGCGTGCGCGCAGCTCCGCGCAGTACTTCCCTTTCACGAACAGCCTCAACACCAACATGAGCATCGACGACAAGATCGAAGTCATCGAGATGCTGTGGCGCATCGCCTATGCCGACGGCAATCTCGATGCCTTCGAGGATCAGCTCATCCGCCAGGTCGCAGGCCTACTGCATGTGCCCGACCGCGACCGCATGAATGCGCGGCGACGCGTCCTCGACGACTGATGCCGCGGGCTCTCGCCTATCATGCGCGATCATGCCAAAACGAAAGAGCCCGGCACGAATGCCGGGCTCTTTTGCTTAAAAGGTTAGCCGAAGCATCCCCCGTCAACGGCTCACGCGTGTTTGCCGTGACAGTGCTTGTACTTCTTGCCCGAGCCACAGGGGCATGGCGCATTGCGCGAGACGCGGCCCCAGGTACCCTCATCGCTCGGATCCACTTCACTGTTCTTGCTGCGCGACTTGACGGGCTCGGGGCGCGCGCGGCTCGGGGCAGGTGCGTGCGCGCCCGATGTCAGCGCGGCCTCGGCGAGTTCGAACTCGTCCTCGCCCGTCATCGGGTTCACGTGATGCGCCTGCATGGGCGGCAGCTCGAATTCCTCGACATCCTCCGGCACGTTCCCCGCCGACATGCGCACATGCATGAGCTGGGTCGTCACGGCTTCGCGCAGGTTCGAGAGCATGTTCTCGAAGAGCGTGAAGCTCTCGGACTTGAACTCGTTCACCGGGTCGCGCTGTCCGTAGGCGCGGAAGTTGATCACCGTGCGCAGATGCTCGAGCACGACGAGGTGCTCGCGCCAGAGGGTATCGAGCGTCTGCAGCAGGGCGGACTTCTCGATGTCGCGCAGGCGCAGCCGGCCGATTGCCGCCGCCGACTTGTCAGGCGCGGCGTCGATCGCCTCCACCAGACCCTTGGCCTCGATGTATTCGCGCATGAACGAGTAGCCGATACCGGCGAGCTGCGTCTCGGCTTCCTGCCGGTTCGGCCCCTCGATGCGGATCTCTTCCCGGTTCGAATCGAGTAGCGCGCGGCCGAGCCGCTCGAACGTCGTCTCGTTCGGGATACCGTCGGCGAGCGTGCGGAGATCCGGCTCGCTGCGCACGAAGCCAACCATGCCCTTGGCCTGCTCGTAGCCGGCGAGCACGCCCTTGCCGACCTCTTCAGCCAGCTGCATGAACTTCTCGTCAACGGCCTTGGTCAGCCGCTCCAGGATTTCCTGTTCGGCAATGCCCTCTTCGTCGGCCCATGCGGTAATGGGCGCGTCAATACCGAAAATCTCCTCGATGCGCGCCTTCAGTCCCTCGGCATCCCACTGCTCCGAATAGGCCCCCTCGGGGATATGCTTCGACACCAGCTCTTGCAGCACCTCATGGCGCATACCGTCGATGGTCTCGCTGACGTCCTCGGCGCCCATGATGTCGATGCGCTGCTCGAACACGACCTTGCGCTGGTCGTTCATCGTGTCGTCGTACTTGAGCACGTACTTGCGGGCGTCGAAGTTGCGCGCCTCGACCTTCTTCTGCGCGTTTTCGAGGGCCTTGTTGATCCAGCGATGCGTGATCGCCTCGCCCTCCTCGAGACCGAGCTTCTTCAGCATGCCGTCGATGCGGTCGGCGGCGAAGATACGCATCAGGTCGTCTTCGAGCGACAGATAAAATTTCGTGCGGCCCGGATCGCCCTGACGGCCCGAACGGCCACGGAGCTGATTGTCGATGCGCCGGCTCTCGTGGCGCTCGGTGCCCATCACATAGAGGCCGCCAGGATATGTCACCGTCTTGGCCGGGCGATTGCCCTTTGCGGGCTCGATCTCGACCGTATCCGACGCCTCGAGCACCAGCTTGCGATTGGTTTCGATCTCGTCGGCGATCTTGCGGATCTGGCGCTCGCGCTCCGGCCCCTCCGGCACGTCGGCCAGCTCCTGCTCAACGCGCATCTGCAGGTTGCCGCCGAGCTGAATATCCGTACCGCGGCCGGCCATGTTCGTGGCGATGGTAACAGCACCCGGCACGCCCGCCTGTGCGATGATGTAGGCTTCCTGCTCGTGGTAGCGGGCGTTGAGCACCTGATGCTTGATCCCGCGCTGCTTCAGCAGCTCCGAGATCATGTCGCTCTTCTCGATTGATCCCGTGCCGACGAGCACGGGCTGCTTGCGCTTCTGGGCGCTTTCGATCTCGTGAATGATCGCTTCGTATTTCTCTTTGGCCGTCCGATAGACCTCATCATCGAGATCGGCGCGGCCGATCGGCACGTTCGTCGGAATCTCGATCACGTCGAGCTTGTAGATGTCGAGGAACTCGTCGGCTTCGGTCATCGCCGTACCCGTCATGCCGGCGAGCTTGTCGTAAAGGCGGAAATAGTTCTGGAAGGTGATCGATGCCAGCGTCTGGTTCTCGGGCTGGATCGTCACGTGCTCCTTGGCTTCGAGCGCCTGATGGAGCCCCTCCGAGTAACGCCGGCCCGGCATCATGCGGCCCGTGAACTCGTCGATGATGACGACCTCGTTGTCCTTCACGATGTAGTCGCGGTCACGATGGAACATCTTGTGGGCCTTGAGGGCCTGATTGATGTGGTGGACGACCGTGACGTTCTCGATGTCGTAGAGGCCATCGCCCTTGAGAAGGTCTGCCTCGTTCAGCAGACGCTCGATGGTCTCCTGGCCCGCTTCCGTGAAGGCCACCTGCTTCTGCTTCTCGTCGAGATCGAAGTCCGTCTTCTCGAGCTTCAGCATCAGCACATCGACGGCATTGTAGAGCTCGGAGCGATCCTCGACCGGGCCCGAGATGATGAGCGGCGTGCGCGCTTCGTCGATCAGGATCGAGTCGACCTCGTCGACGATGGCGAAGGCATGGCCCGAAAGCTCAGGCGGACGGCCGCCGAACTGCACCATATCGCTCACGCGCATCTTCATGTTGTCGCGCAGGTAGTCGAAGCCGAACTCGTTGTTGGTGCCGTAGGTCACGTCGCAGGCATAGGCCGCGCGGCGTTGCTCGTCGTCGAGATCATGGATGATGCAGCCGACGGTGAGGCCGAGGAACTTGTAGACCTGCCCCATCCACTCGGAGTCGCGCTTGGCGAGATAGTCGTTCACGGTGACGACGTGAACGCCGCGGCCGGCAAGCGCATTGAGATAAACCGGCAGCGTGGCGACCAGAGTCTTGCCTTCGCCGGTCTTCATCTCGGAAATGTTGCCGGAGTGCAGCACCATGCCGCCGAGGAGCTGGACGTCGAAGTGACGCTGCTTCAGCGTCCGCTTGGCCGCCTCACGCACGGTCGCGAACGCCGGCACCAGGATATCGTCGAGCGTCGCGCCTTCGGCGAGCTGCTTGCGGAACATCTCCGTCCGCGCCCTGAGGTCGGCGTCGGAGAGCTTCTCGACCTCGGCCTCGAGCGCGTTGATCTCGGCAACCTTCGGCCGAAAGGACTTCAGCATCCGATCGTTCGACGAGCCGAAGATCTTGGAGGCAATCGAAGCGAGCGACAGCATGAACCGTTCCCCAAATCCGTGTGCCAGGGGCGGGCCTCGCCAGGCCCCGAGCTTGCGAAGTCGATGTACGCATCACCGCACCGACTTCCGTCGGGCCGCCGCTGCGATCAGGTTGTGCTTCGAAGAGGAAGAGGCCGGCGATCGAGCCGCCAAAAGGCCCTACCAACCCAACCGGGCACGCATCCAGCCGGCACGTGGGAGAGATAAGGACGGCGCGGGGGGTTGTCAACGAAAGCGCGGCAGAACGAACGTGTACGGTGGCCTAATTCGTCACCCGTACTGTGACGGACTGGCGCACCCGGAGCTTAAGGAAGCAGCCGCTCCATGCCCGTATGCCGGTTGCCGTAGAGGGCCTCGGGAACCCATCGGCGCTGATCATATTCACGTTTGCGCGCGTGCCGCTGCTCCCGACGGAGCTGGCGCTGCAACCGCAGAAGGCGTGTACGGCGCGATCGAGCGGAGATGCGCCGCTCGTCATCGTCATCATCGTATGCCGTGATGTCCGGCCGGCGAAGGGGCAACGCGAGCTTGTCGAGCGGAATTTCGACAGCCGGTTCCGGGCCATCCAATGGCTCGCTCGCGCGTCCGACGCGCGCGACGACGCTCGGCGCCGTCCGCTCATCCTCGGCACGGGACTGGGCAGAGGGCTCCTCCACGCGATGCCCCGCGGCGCCGGCAGGCGCATCACCGTCGGCGATCCGTCGCTTGGGCTCAAGGGCATCATAGCGCGGCGGAACCGACACGACGGGCACCTGGACTGTCGGCGCCGGCTGCATCTCGGCCTGCGGTGCCACCGGCCGTGTCACAGGCTCCGGCGGGACTTCAGGCGGCGCCGCGCTCAGCCGCGTCGGCAGCGGGCGGCGACGTTTTGACGCCTCGGGTGCAGCATCTCGTGATCCGGAGCGCCCATCCTTCTCCGCACCCGGACGCCATGCGCCGACGATCGCATCACTGGGACGCCGGGTCAGATCATAGGCGATGGTCGTGGAATTGGGCTGCGCACCGGGATTTGCGCCGGCATCTTTCTGCGGCGCCCCGCGATCCGCGAATTGCTCGATACGCTCCTTATTCTCATCGTCGCGAGCGACATCGGCATTGCGCAATACCAGAATGCTCGCCGTGAGACCGACCACGATCACGACGCCGAGAAGCGTAAGCGCCACAGGCAGCACACGGGGTGGAGGCAGCTCGTCCCTGACCGGCATCGGCGCCGGCTGGTCCAACGGCTCGGGATCGTAGAGTGTTGCGCGTTCAACCAGAAATGGCGCACCCCGGCGAAAGCTCGCTGCACGATCGGCGAGCGACTGCCCTCCGGCGGCGCCGGACTGCCCGCGCGCACCATGCCCGCGGCCATGTGCCGCCGCAGCGCGCGACGTATCCGTTGGGCGTTCGCTCATCCGCGTATCGTGCCACCTGCATCACCTGCCCCGTGGCAGTCCTAGGACTTGCACGCCACCGGGAACGGAACCTACGCAGCACGCGAAGACGCACCGAATCGCAGGATGTTAGCGCATATGGCGGCAAGTGTCCGTCGAGCGGCGGGGACAACGCACAGACGCTCAGCCAGCGTTGCGCTGAAACGCCAGGAAGCTCCAGGTGATCTCGTCGCGGCCGAGCATATCCTCGCGCTCGCTCGAATGAATGAGATCCAAGCCGGCCGACGCGGCCAGCTCGGTGGTCTCGGCCGCGGTTACCGCGAACAGCAGGCGGCCTTCCGGTACCGGCCCGTGCCGCAGCGACATGATGATCCTGCCGCCGCGCGCCAGCAGGTCGCGGAGATGCCCCATGGCGCGCACGCGCTCGTCCCCATCGAGATGCATCCACACGGCCGTCAGCATGATCAGGTCGAATGTCTCGGCCCCGCCCCTGATGACGGCGAGTTCAGGCAAACCGTCGTCGACCCAGGTTATGTCACTGTCCGCATGAATGCGCTGGCCCTCTTTGCGCATCTCATCCGTCGGCTCGGCGGCAAACACGGTGTGCCCGCGCGCTGCCAGCGCTGCCGCATCCCGACCGGAGCCCGCACCGATGTCCAACACGCGGCACGGCTCCACGGGAATGAGATGCAGAACGTCCCGGTGCGTATCCTCGAAGGTTATGCTTTCGTATTGTGCCGCGAGGCGACGTGCGTGCTGGCCGTAGACGTCCATTAGGCGCATGACGAAAATTTAATCTCCGTTTTTGAGCCGGCAGCATGGCAGAGTGCCGCCATGTCGCCAAGCTGCGGCCGTGGCAGCTTGACGGCGTCCGCCCGATCCCCGAAGAGGGCGACCAACAGAGGAGAGCGAGATGATCGGTCGGCTCAATCATGTAGCCATTGCAGTCAAAGATATGGCGGCTGCCGTCGCGGTCTATCGCGACACGCTCGGCGGCGAGGTCTCGGAGAAAGTCGCGCAGCCCGAGCATGGTGTATCGACGGTATTCGTCGTTCTGCCAAACACCAAGATCGAGCTGCTCGAACCGCTCGAC
>JAEYYJ010000210.1 GCA_023430845.1 Pseudomonadota bacterium | reverse complement strand
GGGTCCTGTCCAGAGCCATTGCCACTCGCTGGCAAGCCTGCTCAGATGCCGCCAACCTAAATTCCCAGCGAGGAGACGCCATCATGAAAAACCCCTTCGACCTCAAAGGTCAGGTCGCACTGATCACCGGTTCGAGCCGCGGCATCGGCCGCTCGATCGCCGAGATCATGGCCGCGATGGGGGCAAAGGTGGTCGTATCGAGCCGCAAGGCGGATGCCTGCGAGGAAGTTGCAGGCGCGATCCGCAAGGAGGGCGGTGACGCGCACGTCATCCCTTGCAACATAGGTCGGCGGGAGGAAGTTGAGGCGCTCGTCAAGGGCACGATCGACAAGTACGGCAAGATCGACGCGCTCGTTTGCAACGCAGCAGTGAATCCGTACTACGGTCCGCTCGGCGGCATCTCCGACGAGCAGTTCGACAAGATCATGGCGACGAACATCAAGTCGAACCTCTGGCTCGCCAATCTCGCGATCCCGGGTATGGCCGAGCGCGGCGGCGGCACGGTGACGATCATCTCATCGATCGGTGGCATCCGCGGTTCGAGCATCCTCGGTGCCTATGGAATCTCGAAGGCGGCCGACTTCGCGCTCGCGCGTGCGCTTGCCGTCGAGTGGGGCCCGAAGAACATTCGCGTCAACTGCATCGCGCCGGGCCTCGTGAAGACGGACTTCGCGAAGGCGCTGTGGGAGGACAAGGCGAACCTCGACAAGCGCCTCGTGACGACGCCGCTGCGCCGCATCGGCGAGCCCGATGACATCGGCGGTGTGGCGGCCTTTCTTGCGGCACCCGCGGGCGCCTTCATCACGGGGCAGGTGATCGTTGCTGATGGCGGCGTGACGATCGGCTCCTGAGGCGAGGCGCCCTGGGCGTCAGCCGAGGGCGCCCATGCTGGACAAGCGTTCACTGACAGGCCACTGTCAGGACTTCGCGAAGTCACCTCTGCTTTAGCAGGCGGCCAATCGCGCTACCGGACCCGGTAAAAGCAGCAGTCATGGCTGCTGCCGGGTCTTGTGTTCCTGAAATCAAAAATCAATCCCGCCTCGAAGCGGGAAGATTAAAGGGAGGACTGAATATGACCCGTCGCCGGGTACTCGCAGCTATTGCCGCCGTGTCGCTGATCCCAACTTTTGCCTTCAACGCGCCCGTTCACGCACAAGCTTATCCCACGAAGCCGATCACGCTGATCGTGCCCTGGCCTGCCGGTGGCTCGACCGATATTTCGATGCGGGCGATCGCCAAGGGCGCCGAGAAGCATCTCGGCCAGCCCATTATCGTCGAGAACAAGGGTGGCGCTTCCGGCACGCTCGGACCTGCGACCATGGCAGCCACGGCGAAGCCCGATGGCTACACCATCTCGCAGATCCCGATCACGATTTTCCGGCTTCCCCTGATGAAGAACCAGAAGGTCTCGTGGAATCCCGACACGGACTTCACGTACATCGTGCATCTGACTGGCTACGCGTTCGCTGTCGGTGTCAGGGGCGAGAGCCCCTTCAAGAAGTGGCAGGACGTGATCGACTTCGCGAAGGCCAACCCCGGCAAGGTGAGCTATGGCTCGCCGGGCGCCGGCACGTCGCTTCACATCGGCATGGAGCTCATTGCCGGACAGTCCGGCATCCAGTTGACACATGTGCCCTTCAAGGGAGATGGCGAGCAGCGCGCCGCGGTTCTCGGCGGGCACATCGACATGGCGGTCGGCGGCAGTGGCCTCGTGCCTTTCGTCGGGGACGGGACAATGCGCGCGCTCATGATCTGGACCAAGGAGCGCGCCAAAGCGTGGCCGGATGTGCCGACGCTGAAGGATCTAGGTTACCCCTGGGTCTTCGACAGCCCGTTCGGCATCGCGGGTCCCAAAGGCATGGATCCGAAGCATGTCCAGATTCTGCACGATGCGTTCAAGAAATCGCTGGAGGATCCAGAGACGACCGCCGTGCTGGACAAGTTCTTCATGGTGCCGAACTACGCAGATCAGAAAGGCTACCTCGAGATCATCAAGGCGACGACTGCCTACGAGAAGCAGGCACTGGAGCGAATTGGGCTTGCCAAATAGCTCCGCGCCGGGCATTGGGGCCTTATCACGTTTTCGAGAGCAACTGCGGACGCGCGAATGTGCGCGTTCGCGCAAGCTTTCGCCCGCGCTACAAAATTCGCAACTGGAGGAAACGTATGAGGCTTAGGAATATCTTCACATCAACGCTGGCGGCTGCTGTCGTCGCGGCGTCGGCGACGATGGCGATGGCGCAGAGCTACCCCTCGAAGCCGATCACGATGATCGTGCCGTGGCCGGCCGGCGGCTCGTCCGACGTGGCGCTGCGGGCCATGGCCGAAGCCGCCTCGAAGCATCTTGGGCAGCCGATCATCGTCGACAACAAGGCTGGCGCGTCAGGTACGCTCGGGCCGGCGACGATGGCGGCGACGGCGAAGCCGGACGGCTACACCGTTGCGCAGATTCCAATCACGGTCATGCGCCTTCCGCTCATGCAGAAGGTCAGCTGGGATGCCGAGAAGAGCTTCACCTACATCGTGCATCTGACTGGCTATACTTTCGGCATTACCACGAAAGCCGACAGCCAGTTCAAGACGTGGCAGGATGTGGTGGACTTCGCGAAGGCGAACCCGGGCAAGGTGACCTATGGAACGCCGGGTTCGGGAACGTCGCTGCATATCGGCATGGAACAGATTGCCGACGCAGCAGGCATCAAGCTGACTCAGGTCCCGTTCAAGGGTGGCGCCGAGACGAACGCGGCCGTGCTGGGCGGTCACACCATGCTGCAGGCGGACTCGACGGCATGGAAGCCTCTGGTCGATGCCGGTCAGACGCGCCTTCTCGCCATCTGGACGGCCGAGCGCAGCAAAAACTGGCCTGACGCGCCGACGCTGAAGGATCTTGGCTATCCGTTCGTGTTCGATAGCCCGTTCGGTCTCGCTGGCCCGAAGGGCATGGATCCGAAAGTCGTGGCGATCCTGCATGACGCCTTCAAGAAGGCACTCGAGGACCCCGCCGTCATCGAGGCACTTCGGAAGTACGACATGGTCCCGAGCTACAAGAGCACCGACGACTACAACAAGTTCGTCAAGGAAGTCATCGCTCAGGAAACCGCTGCGCTCAAGAAGATCGGTCTCTACAAGAAGGACTGATCTCTCGCGTTGTTCACCAGGGTTGGCACGATGTCGCGAGACATCGTGCTACCTTCTCGTGCTCATCTCGCGCCGTCATCAGCAAGCAACTTTTGAGCGGTGCCACAAAAAGCAGACAGGAGGGGACGATTCCGCTACTGCGCAATGCTCAGCTGTGGGGCGGTCTTTTCTGGCTCGCCTTCGGCCTCTTCATCGCAAACCAGGGCTATGACCTCGGTCTTGGCGAAGCACGCGAGCCCGGTTCGGGGTTTGCGATTTTCTGGCTCGGGCTCTTCACGGCGGCCTTCGCGACCTCGATCATCTTGAGCGCCATCAAGAACGGCAGCGAAGACATTGCGAGCCTCTGGCGCGATACGCGCTGGGGCAAGGTCATGCTGGTTATCGCCCTGCTGCTCGTGTTTGGCTTTTTCTTCGAAACCGTCGGCTTCGTCATCTGCTCGCTCGTGCTGCTGCTCGTGCTGATGCGCATTGTCGATCCCGTTTCGTGGCCCACAGCGCTTCTCGTCTCGTTCGGTGCCACGTTCGCCATCTGGTACTCGCTCAACAAACTGCTGCTGATTCAGCTGCCTAATGGCTGGCTGAGCCCCTGGCTCGGCTGAGGAGCGCATCATGGAAATACTCTCTGCGCTGGGCCACGGGTTCGCGGTGGCATTGCAGCCGGTCAACCTGGTGGCCTGCTTCTTCGGCGTGTTCATCGGCACGCTCGTCGGCGTGCTGCCGGGCATCGGGCCTGTGTCGGCGATGGCGTTGCTGCTGCCGGTGACGCTGTCGGGTACGCCCGAGACCGGCATCATCATGATGGCCGGCATCTACTATGGTTCGATGTACGGCGGTTCGACGACGTCGATCCTGGTCAACATTCCTGGTGAGGCAGCGTCCGTCATCACATGCCTCGACGGCCATCAGATGGCCAAGAACGGTCGTGCTGGCCCTGCCCTCGGCATCGCCGCGATCGGTTCGTTCGTCGCGGGCACTTTCGCCATCATCCTGCTGATGCTCGTTGCGCCGGTTCTGGCAAAGTTCGCGGTCGCATTCGGACCGCCTGAGTACTTCAGTCTCATGGTGCTGGGCCTGACGATCCTTGCCTTTCTCACGCAGGGCTCGATGGCGAAGTCGCTGCTCATGGCCTGTGTCGGCGTGACGCTCGGTCTCGTCGGCATCGACCAGATCACGGCAGCGCCGCGCCTCACGTTCGACAGGCTCGAGTTGCTCGACGGCGTCGGCCTCATACCCGTCGTCATGGGCCTGTTCGGTGTCGCGGAGATCCTCGCCAATATCGAGCGCAGTGTGCAGCGCGAAGTGGTTTCCTCCCGCATCGGCAGCCTGTGGCCGACGGTGCAGGACTGGGCTTATTCGAAGTGGGCGATCGTTCGCGGCACGCTATTGGGTTTCTTCCTCGGGGTTCTGCCTGGTGGCGGCGCCGTCATTTCCTCGTTCGCCTCCTATGCGCTGGAACGGCGGATGTCGAAGCGCCCCGAGATGTTCGGCAAGGGGGCGATCGAGGGGGTTGCAGGGCCTGAAGCGGCGAACAACTCGGCGGCCGGCGGGGCCTTCATTCCACTGCTCACGCTGGGTATTCCACCGAATGTCGTGATGGCGCTGCTGCTCGGCGCCTTCATCATTCACGGCATTCAGCCGGGCCCGCTGCTGATCACGCAGAACCCCGGAATTTTCTGGGGCATCGTTGCCAGCATGTACATTGGCAACGTCATGCTGCTGATCCTGAACTTTCCGCTGATCGGCATGTGGGTGCAGGTGCTGAAGGTGCCCTACAAGCTGCTTTTCCCGCTGATCCTGATGTTCTGCATCGTCGGCGTGTTCAGCTCGGGCAGTGCCGTCTTCGACGTGTTCGTCATGACGGTGTTCGGCCTCATCGGCTATCTCATGCGCAAATTCGGTTATGAGCCGGCGCCGCTGGTGCTCGCGTTCGTGCTCGGACCGATGGTCGAAAACAATCTCCGGAAATCGCTGATCCTCTCGCAGGGTGATTTCTGGGTGTTCATCGATCGGCCGATTTCGCTCGTCTGTCTGCTGCTGGCGGCATCGATGCTCATCATTCCGCTGCTACCCTCGCTCCGCGCCAAGCGCGAGGCGGTGGCGCTCGATCAGGAATAAGTGACTAAGGCGAGGGCGGCTGCCTCAGTGCGGCGGCCCTCGCCAGGTCCACTACTGTCGCTGGGACGGCTCTTCCCAGCAGGCGAGCCTTGGCGCAACATATCTGCATGGCCGCCCTCGCCATGGCACTACGTCAGCGGGGGAAACCTCTTCCCAGCAGGCGAGGGCAAGAAAACATGCGCGTCACCGTCGTCCAGACCAACACCATGCATGACAAGGCCCGCAACATAGCGCAGGCCATCGATCTCATGTCGCGTGCCGTCGAGACAGACCGGCCGGATGTGCTGGTGCTGCCGGAGGTGTGGAACTGGCGTGGCGGCACGACGGCCGTCAAGCTCGCCAATGCCGATCGCATTCCCGGCGGCGATGCCTACGAGGCGCTCCAGGCCTTTGCGCGCACGCACAAGGTCTGGGTCCATGGCGGCAGCATGATCGAGCACATTCCGGGCGGCAGTCAGGTCTACAACACGACCTGCGTGTTCGACCGCTCGGGGGCCGAGGTCGCGCGCTACCGCAAGATCCACATGTTCGACATTACCGCGCCGGACGGCACGCCCTACAACGAAAGCGCGACCGTGAAGGCCGGCGAGGATGTCGTGCTCTACGACCTCGAAGGTTTCAAGGTCGGCTGCACCATCTGTTACGACATGCGCTTCGCCGAGCTTTACCTCGCCCTCGCCAAGCGCGGCGCCGATATCATCATGGTGCCGTCCTCTTTCACGCTGCAGACGGGCAAGGACCACTGGGAAGTGATCCTGCGCGCGCGCGCTATCGAAACGCAGGCCTATATCGTGGCGCCCGGCCAGTACGGGCCGTTCGTCGACGGTGGCGGCGCGACGCGGCTCTCGTACGGGCACAGTCTCATTGCCGACCCCTGGGGGCATGTCGTCGCGAAGGTCTCGGACGGCACGGGCTATGCGACGGCGAACATCGAGCGCAATCAGATCACGCGCGTGCGCGGTCTCATCCCCGTCGCGAGCCATAGAAGGCTTTAGTCCGTACGAGTCTGCTGTTGCCCTGCTGCATCGTCGATGCGGCTCGAAGCACGCGCGGACTCTGCGTTAACCTTTTGTTAACCGCATCAGCAGTCTGATCGAATCTATCGAAGCGCCGGATCTTCCGGCCGTGTCGCGTATCTCATTAGAGCGCCCTCGGTTGGAGACGAGCCATGGCGATGATACTGGAATTTCCCGAAATACAGGTGCCCGTGCGTCGTCGGGCCGAGCGCCGCAGCAAGCCGGCAGGCGAAGTCGTCCTCTTTCCAGGCGTGCGTTATGAGCGCTGGGACGACGCCGGCGCGGAGCACGCCACGGCACGCGACACCGTCGTGCGGGACCGCCTGAAGCTCATCGAGTAGCAGTCCGAGCGGCTTTCGAGCCGTGCGCCAATGGCGCCCTTGCCTCGCCTGTTGCTCCTGTGCCCAGATGCGATCGAGCCCGACGCGATTCCTCGTGGCGGTACGCTCCCGATCCGTGGTGGTTAGGTCTTGGGCAAGGAGACCGATCGATGTCAGATGAACCCGTGGTCGCCCAGCTCGGACCGTATCAGGTCGAGCTCGAGGAGGGCCGAGCCTATCTCTGGTGCAAGTGCGGGCGCTCGTCCCGCCAGCCATTCTGCGATTCAGCCGGTCACAAGGGCACCTCCTTCCTGCCCGTCCGCTTCGTCGCCGAATCTTCCGGCACCTTCAATCTCTGCGGCTGCAAGGGAACCGACGACGAGCCCTTCTGCGATGGCACACACAACATGATGTAAGCGCGTGTCTGTGACGGGAGTGGCACGGGCTGCACGGAGAATGGGCGTTCGCGGGCGAGTTGCACCGCAACCAAGCTTTACACCAGAGCTGCTTCACCGCAGACTTCGCGTCCAACCCTGGGGACGAGTGCACTAATCTGGAGAAAAGTTTGGCCGGTCCATTTCCGCCGGATCGATTCGTTGCCCATGGTCTGAGCTACCGGCTGCCAGCGTGCGGTCGGGGCCGTGCGTGGCCGATGAGGTGACGAAGGAGCCGGTTAGGTGGAATACTTCCTCCAGCAGATTATCAATGGTGTCACGCTCGGCTCGATCTATGGTCTGATCGCGATCGGCTACACCATGGTGTTCGGCATCATCGGCATGATCAATTTCGCTCACGGCGATCTGTTCATGCTCTCCACGTTCGTCGCGCTCATCGTCTTCCTGTTCATGACCGTGGTGCTCGGTGTCGGCTCTGTCGCGATGGCGCTGCTGGTTGTGCTGTTCGCTGCCATGTTTCTCACTTCTCTCTGGAGCTGGGCCATCGAGCGAATCGCCTACCGGCCACTGCGAGGCTCGTTCCGCCTCGCGCCGCTCATATCGGCGATCGGTATGTCGATCTTCCTGATGAACCTCGTGCAGCTCACCCAAGGGCCGCGCAACAAACCGATCGCGCCCATGCTCAATGACGTCATCACGCTCAAGCAGGGCGCAGCCTACGCGGTCACGATCTCCTACAAGCAGATGATGATCATGCTGGTGACGATCGTCCTGCTCACAGTCTTCTGGTGGATCGTGCAGAACACCTCGCTGGGACGCGCCCAGCGGGCCTGTGAGCAGGACCGCCGCATGGCCGCCCTGCTCGGCGTTAACGTCGATCGCACGATCTCGATTACGTTCATCATGGGCGGTGCGCTCGCCGCTGTCGCCGGTGTCCTCTATCTCATCTACTACGGCGTCGTGAACTTCGCCGACGGGTTCATTCCCGGCATCAAGGCCTTCACGGCTGCCGTTCTCGGCGGTATCGGCTCGCTACCGGGCGCCGTGCTCGGCGGATTGTTGATCGGTCTCATCGAGGCGCTCTGGTCGGCGTACTTCTCGATCGACTACAAGGACGTCGCCGTCTTCTCCATTCTCGCGATCACGCTCATCTTCATGCCATCGGGTCTCCTCGGCAAACCCGAAGTCGAGAAGGTGTGAGCGTCATGGCGGGCGGGCAGCATCATCAGCCGATCGGGATTTTGGGTGCGGCTCTCGATGCCAGCAAGACGGCGCTTCTCGCGCTCGGTCTCTGCATTCCGATCGTGCTGCTCCGTACGGACCAGGATTTCTCGAACCAGTTGATCCTGGAGCCGCGCGTCGGACTCACACTATCGCTAGTTGCGACCGCATTTGCTGCGCGCTTCATCTGGTTGCTCTTCGCGGACTGGCGTGCGAGCCGCCCGGAGCGGACGACGCCCGTGCCGATCCTGGCCGGTATGACAGTGAGCCCGGAAGCGGCGCGCCGCTTTGCGATCGGCGGGCTCATTTTTCTTTTTGCCTATCCGATGCTCTCGCTGGCGCTCGTCGGGTCGGCAGGCTCGGTCAAGTGGATCGACAACTTCGGCATCCAGATCCTCATCTACGTGATGCTCGGCTGGGGACTCAACATCGTGGTCGGGCTCGCAGGGTTGCTCGATCTCGGCTACGTCGCGTTCTACGCCGTTGGCGCCTATTCGTATGCGCTGCTCGCGGCCAATGATGTCGTGAAAGACTTCATGGCCGAGATGATCGGCCCGTGGTTCTGGCCGGCGTGGGGCTTCTGGATCTGCCTGCCCGTCGCCGGCATTCTCGCGGCGTTCTGGGGCATCATTCTCGGCTTCCCGGTGCTGCGCCTGCGCGGCGACTATCTCGCCATCGTCACGCTCGCCTTCGGCGAGATCATCCGGATGGTGCTCATCAATTGGGTCGACGTCACCGGCGGTTACGCGGGCATCTCGGGTATTCCGCGACCTAGCTTCTTCGGATTTCCATTTACGGCATCGGAGTCGGGATTCGCGGCGACCTTCGGGCTCGAATTCACGCCACTGCACCGAACCATCTTTCTCTTCTACCTGATACTCGTGCTGGCACTGATCACCAACCTGGTGACGTTGCGTCTGCGCCGCCTGCCGGTCGGGCGCGCCTGGGAGGCATTGCGCGAAGACGAGATCGCCTGTCGCTCGCTCGGCATCAACACAACGAACACGAAGCTGACGGCCTTTGCCATCGGTGCGGGCTTCGGCGGCTTCGCCGGCGCCTTCTTCGCGGCGCGGCAGAACTTCATCAGTCCAGAGTCATTCACGTTCCTCGAGAGCGCGGTGATCCTTGCGATCGTCGTGCTTGGCGGCATGGGCAGCCAGATTGGTGTGGCCATTGCGGCGATCGTCATGATCGGCGGCACTGAGCTCCTGCGAGAGCTCGACTGGATGAAGCACGTGTTCGGCGCCGACTTCGATCCGACGCAGTACCGGATGCTGCTGTTCGGTCTTGCGATGGTGGTCATCATGATCTGGCGGCCGCGCGGGCTCATTGCGAACCGCCAGCCGACGCTGTTTCTCAAGTCGCGTCGCGCCATCTCCGCCGATCTCGTCAAGGAGGGCCACGGCTGATGCGCTGGGAGACGGCGCCGCTTCTGGAAATCGAGCATTTGACCATGCGCTTCGGCGGCCTCGTTGCCGTCAACGATGTCACGTTCGGCGCCGGGCGCGGCGACATCACCGCGATCATCGGTCCGAACGGGGCCGGCAAGACGACGGTCTTCAACTGCATCACGGGTTTCTACAAGCCGACCTCCGGCCGCATGGTTATGAGCCATGCGGGCAATGCGCTCTCCGATGATGTGACTGTGCTCACGCGGAGCCCCGCGCGCTACATGCAGCGCGGCGAGAACGCGCTCTATCTGCTCGAGCGCATGCCCGATTACGAGATCGCGGCCAAGGCGCGCGTCGCGCGGACCTTCCAGAACATCCGACTGTTCACAGGCATGACCGCGCTCGAGAACCTGATCGTTGCCCAGCACAATGTGCTCATGGCGGCCTCGGGCTGGACGGTGCTCGGTCTCGTCGGTTTGCCGCGCTACACGCGCGCGGAGACGGCGGCGATCGAACGCGCGAAATACTGGCTCGATCTCATCGGCCTGACGAGCCGCGCCGACGATTCCGCCGGCAGCCTTCCCTATGGCGACCAGCGTCGCCTCGAGATTGCGCGTGCCATGTGCAGCGATCCGCTCCTCCTTTGCCTCGACGAGCCGGCTGCCGGTCTGAACCCGCGCGAGAGCGCCGAGCTTAACAAGCTGCTGAAGACCATCCAGCGGGAGCACGGCACGTCCATCCTGCTCATCGAGCACGACATGTCCGTGGTCATGGAGATTTCCGACCACGTGATCGTGCTCGAATACGGCACCAAGATCTCGGACGGCACGCCTGAGCAGGTGCGCAACGATCCGAAGGTCATCGCCGCCTACCTCGGCGTCGAGGACGATGAAGTTGCCGCCGTCGAGCGAGGAGAGCTGCCATGAGCTCGCCCCTCCTCAGCGTCAGCGGCGTCAAGAGCTTCTACGGCAGCATCATGGCGCTGAAGGGTGTCGACATCGACATCCGCAAAGGCGAGATCGTGTCGCTGATCGGTGCGAACGGCGCCGGCAAGTCGACGCTCATGATGACCATCTGCGGCAATCCGCGCGCGCGCGAGGGGAAGATCACCTTCGACGGTCGCGATATCACGAAGCTGGAAACACATGAGATCGCGCGTCTGCGCATTGCGCAATCACCCGAGGGGCGGCGCATCTTTCCGCGCATGACCGTACTCGAGAACCTCCAGATGGGCGCCGAGATCGATCGTGCCCGCCATTTCGACGAGGATCTCGCGCGGGTGACGGATCTCTTTCCGCGCTTGCGCGAGCGTCTCGCGCAGCGAGGGGGCACGCTTTCGGGTGGCGAGCAGCAGATGCTGGCGATCGCACGCGCGCTCATGAGCCGGCCGCGTCTTCTGATGCTCGACGAGCCGTCGCTGGGCCTCGCCCCGATCATCGTGCGCCAGATCTTCGATGCCATACGCGAGCTCAACAAGCGCGAGGGCATGACCGTCTTTCTCGTCGAGCAGAATGCCTATCATGCGCTGAAGCTCGCGGACCGCGGCTACGTGATGGTCAACGGCCTGATCACCATGCAGGGAACGGGGGCCGAGCTTCTGGAGCGGCCGGACATTCGCGCGGCCTACCTCGAAGGCGGTCGGCACTAACTGGAGGCACAGGGGCAAGATGCCGGAATGGCTCTACGATGCAGGCCCGAACGGCGACTGGGTATTTCTCCTGGTTACGGTGATCATGGGTGGAATGGCCGCCTACGCCACAGGGAGCGCGATCGCGACGACATGGCGGCCGCGCTGGCAGCTCATTGTCTATGGCTTTCTGATCGCCGCCGCCGTGCGCTTCATCCACTACGCGCTTTTCCAAGAGCCATTCATCGCGCCACGCAGTTATGTGGTTGATCTCGTTGTGCTCATTGCCGCGGCAGTGCTCGGCTATCGCGTGACGCGTCGGCGCCAGATGCGCGAGCAGTACGATTGGCTCGTGCCGGGCACGGCCGAAAAAACGGTGCGCCGCGCGGATATTTAGCCTGATGCGCGCCGCCTGCTCCTTGGTCCGAAAGGGACTGTGGATTGGGCGTGACTTTGCCCAACTTTCGGTGAATCCTGCCGCCACGGGCGCGGCTTTTGTGTGCGCCGGTGCGGGACGTCCGTTTCCGATCCGCAAGTTTCAGCAGCCAATTGGCTATAAGGGAGAGCGTTGCATGAAGAAGCTCATGTGGTCGGGAGTAGCAGTTGCGGCGTTGCTCGCGATGACCGGTGTGGCAAGCGCGCAGGTGAAGATCGGCCTCGCGGGGCCCCTAACGGGTGCAAATGCCACTTTCGGCGCCCAGTTGAAGCGCGGTGCCGAGCAGGCCGTCGCCGACATCAATGCCAAGGGTGGCATCAATGGCCAGAAGCTCGAACTCGTGTTCGGAGATGATCGCGCCGATCCGAAGGAGGGTGTCTCTGTCGCCAACAAGTTCATCGGCGAGGGCGTGAAGCTTGTCGTCGGCCACTTCAACTCCGGCGTCTCGATCCCCGCATCGGAGATCTACGCGGAGAATGGTGCCCTCATGTTCTCCCCGGGTTCGACCAATCCGCGTCTCACCGAGCGCAAGCTCTGGAACACGTTCCGCATGTGCGGTCGTGACGACCAGCAGGGCGAGGTCGCCGGCAAGCATCTGATCGACAAATTCAAGGGCAAGAAGGTTGCCATCATTCACGACAAGACGACTTACGGCAAAGGCCTCGCGGACGAGACCAAGAAGGCAATGAATGCCGGCGGTCTCAAGGAGGTGCTCTATGAGGGCGTCAACCTCGGTGAGAAGGACTTCGCCGCGCTCGTCTCGAAGATCAAGGTGTCGGGTGCCGACGTCGTGTACTGGGGCGGGCTGCACACCGAAGGCGGGCTGATCGTGCGCCAGATGCGCGACCAGGGCGTGAAGGCGCCGTTGATGTCCGGTGATGGCATCGCAACCGACGAGTTCGCCGCCATCGGTGGCCCCGGCGTCGAAGGCACGCTCATGACGTTCGCGCCCGATCCGCAGCGTCGGCCGGAGGCCGCCGAGGTCGTGAAGAAGTTCCTCGCCGCCAACTTCAAGCCCGAGGCCTACACGCTCTATGCATATGCGACGGTGCAGGTCATCGTCGACGCGGCCAATCAGGCGAAGTCGAACGATCCCAAGAAGATCGCCGAGACGATCCGCTCCGGCAAACCGTTCTCGACGGTTCTCGGCGCGCGCGCCTTCGACAAGAAGGGCGACGTTACGGAGCCCGACTACACGATGTACACGTGGAAGAAAGTTGAGGGTGACAAGATCACCTACGTGCAGGATTGAGCAGCAGCGTGCTGCCATTCTCAATGTCGACCGGAAGGCAGCCCGCGCGGCTGCCTTTTGGTTTTGTGATGCCGCGATGGCTCATGTGCGCGCCGGCATTGCTCATTCTGCAGCTTGCCGCGCCCGCAATGGCGCAGATGGCGGATGGCGAGCTCGTGATCATGGCCGTCGATTCGAGCCGGATGCCCGAGCCCGATGGCAGGAGTAATCGCATCGCGCCGCGTCCGGTGGGCGAGGGCGTGGAAGGCGTGGCTGGCAGTCTCAACCAGCAGGGCGGATTGCTCGGCCGCCGGTTACGTGTCGTCCACGAGAACGACGTGTGTGAGAGCGACGAAGCCGCCGCGATCGCGGCGCGCGCTGTCGCACTGGGCGTCGATGTCGTTATCGGGCACGTTTGTCCGAGTGGAGCGATCCGGGCGGCCGAGACGTATGCTGCGGCCGGTATCCTCATGATTGCAACGGGACCGCGCCATCCGCGTCTCACGGCCCCCAATGGTCGGCGGGGCATCCATCGTCTCGCGGGGCGCGATGACCGGCAGGCTGACAGCATCGCGGCTCTGATCGCAGACGCGTTTCCCACCGCGCGGCTAGCGATCGTGCATGATCGCAGTCTCCAGGGGCGGGGCATGGCGGAGGAAATTCGCGGAAGCGCGGTGGCGGCAAAAATGCCGCCAGTCCTCGTTGCGCACTACACCTCGGGCATGAAGGACTTCACGGAGCTCATTGCCGAGCTTGGAGAGGTACGGGCTGATCTTGTCGTATTTCCAGGCCAGCCCTTCGAGGCGTCGATGATGCTCGATCAGGCGAACCGTGCCGGGACGCGCATAACGACAGCCATCGGCACCGACGTCCTCGGCGCGGAAGCGCCACCGCAGCGGCTACTGGCTGCCGTCGATGCGTTTCTCGTCATGCTGCCGTGGCCGGGTCTGATTGCAGACGGGCGCGAGCATTCAATAGAGGATGTCAGCCGCGAGCTGGCGGGAGCGGCACTCGAAGTTTGGGCAGCCGCGATCATCGAGGCCGGAGATCGGGCGTCGGAACGCGTCAGTGCGGCTTTCAGGGAGCGCGCGTACCCAACGCGCCTCGGCGCAGTGCGCTTCGACGCGAAGGGTGATGCCGTGGTGCCGTCCTATGTGCCGCACACGTGGCGTGACGGGCGTTGGCAGGTCTGGCGCTGAGCATGGCGCCGGCAGAAAGCCCGCAAACTCAATCGTCTTGCTCTTTTTTGATTAGCTTGAAGTTGCGATCGAACTCGAAGTCCCAGTCGCGGCCGTCGGCGCAGCGCGCATTGTCGACCTCGAATTTGTTGTCGTCGAATTCCATCTCGCCGCCGGTGCAGCCTTCTGCGTCAAGCAACGCGACCAGTTTGGCGCGCTCTTCTTCGGTCACGGGGCGATCGGCCAGGGCCGGGCTCGCGACGAACGCAGTCAGGGCAAGAGCAGCAAATAGTCCGCGCATTAGGTTCTCCGGTTCGGGTGTTTCAGTGAACGCGCATGCATGCGCATCTATGTAACGAGCCAACGACAGCTTTGTTCCTGCCGTCGACCCGAAAAATACGAGCTTTGATGTTGGCGAACGCTCAGGATGGCGTCGCGACGCGCGCCATCCGATGTGCGCAAAGAAATCCTCAGTGCAGGAGGCGCGCGACGGTTTCAGCGACCTCGGCACTGCCGCACTGCTTTGTCAGCACCGGCGCGTTCGGCCAGATCGCAGAGGCTTCGGTGGGATCAAACTTCGTATAAAACATGAAGGGGATCCCGAGATCCTCGAGCCGCCGGCAGACGGCCGCCGTCGTATCGCTTCCGAGACGGAGATTGATCACGGCCGCTGCCAGCGCCGGATACTCCGCCAGATAAAGTGCGTCGCGGAGCTGCTCCGCCGCGAAGACCTTGGCGCCCGCTTGTGTGAATTCGCTCATAAGCTCACGCGCAATGGTGGGCTCGTGCTCGACGACGAGTATGGACTGACCTTTTAAACGCATCATCATCACAGTACCCCTGTTCGATGCCGCCGCGTTCGACGTCAATGTTAGCGTGGCCCTGCTGCCTGACGTCAACCCGGTTCGCGTGCAGTGCACACGCGCTGCTTGTTCTTCGTCTATCAGCAGCAGAAGTCCTCAATGCGACCATAAGGCGAAAAATCAGAGACTTGCGATGCGCGACTTCTGCTGCGTCGCACCAAAAGCGCGGGTCTGGCAATGACTTGGTTCTTATCTGCAATCTAAATTTACGAAAAAGTGATGGGCGAGCATGGTGTCCGTTGAAGCATCGGTCGTGCGCGCACCGAGTGACGTGACGTGCAACGCCGCGCGACTTTCGCGATGACGCAATCCTGCTACGTGCAGGCCACACTACCGACGCCCAACTCGCCGATCATCTTTTCTTACACGGCATGGACACCGCTGCGGCCTGCGGGTCTCACTCGCAGTCGTTCTTGTGGAAATCTCAAATCAGCGCGCTGACGATGTCGTGTTTCGCCCTAACATATCAGCTTGATGGCGGGGGTGGAGCGAGGCATGACGGGGGAAAAGCGTCGGCAGTTTCGCGTGGTTGGGGGTAATGAGGCGCTGGTGCGCAGTGCGCGCGTGAGCCGGGAGACGCGGTGGCCGCCATTGCGTGTGGTGAGCGCGGAGGAAGCGCGCGAAGCTGTCGCGCCGCGACCAGCACCAGTTTTGACAGTGGCAGTTCCGGTGCGGCAGGCGCAACTCATGCACAACCGGGCCGCATGGAGCCAGGCGCTGCTGGCGGGTTTAGTGGTGGTCATGTTGAGCAGCGTCGGCCAAGCCATCGCAGCGCACTGGTGAACTGAGCTTCGGCTGGAAGCTGGGACTTGAAGTCGGCGGCGACACGAACTCCCGCCGATCGATGGAGGCGTTTGTCCCGCAGGGATCTGCGCGGGATCGTGTGACGTGCGCGGCTTTGGCTGCGCAGGCATCCGAACCAACAGAACCCTGGGCCGTCATAGCCCAGGGTTCCTGAATATCCGGGAAGCTTGATGGCTTAACTGCCCGAGTGAAGTCACTTCAACTGATTCATTGGGCGTTTGTGGGGCAGCAGCGTGGCGCGAACATGTGCTCCGCGGCCGAGGAGATCCGTTCGCGCTGGAACCGGTGCAATATCGCGGACGTTGCTTTGGCAAGCGAAGCGGAAACGAGCCTGCATCCATGCTGAAGCAAGCACACGAGGCCATGGATAAGATGAGCGCCGTCGCGTCCGCGATGAAGGATGAGCGCTGGGGCGATGCCGAGCGCCTTATTCATGAGCTCAGCACGATACTCGATACCATATCGAATGACGTCAGCTCGAAGGTGCGCGGGACGATGAACGCACCAGAGCCCGACCCGCGCGATCGCGGTTAAGAATAAAATATTCGGAAGCGACGGAAACCCTGAGCGCCCCCCGTTGTTTAAGAGTGTGAATGCCCGCCGCCCCCCGTCGGATGGGTATTCCTCTCAGCCCGGCCCGGTGAGCTCTCCCCCTCAGCTCGCCGGGCTTTGGCGTTTGCGGGCCCCGAGCACATGATGAGCACGGCGCCGTCCCTGAGCCGCTCTGCGAGATCGGGGCCGCTGAGACGCGCTGCACCGGCATTGGCTGGTGCCGGCGTGATGCCGTTCGCTTCCATGAAGGAAATAGCTTCAGTGGACTTGATCGCGAAGTTCACATTCTGCGGGATGTCGCCCCCTGCGCGCGCGACGGCCAGCGCATTGAGTTTTGCTACCACTACACCGACGACTTGAC